>DAISWV010000051.1:0-8039 GCA_036826195.1 Peptococcaceae bacterium
GCGTTTCTTCTAAATGCAGCCCCCACTGTTTCATCACAGCACGCATCAGTACACGAAATACTGTCATAGCCGCTGATGGATGCCCCGGTAAACCGATGACCGGTTTGCCGTCAGCATTCCCTGCAATCGTCGGTTTGCCCGGTTTTATAGCAATTCCTTTTACAAACACATCGTCATGACATACTTCCTGCATGAGCCGATAGGTATAATCTCTCTCGCCTACGGAGCTGCCGCCGGAAGTCAGCAGCACATCAGCCTTTGCCAGTCCTTCCGTCACCGCCTGTTTTAAGGCTTCGTAGTGATCTTTTACAATAGCGCGGTATGTCACTTCACCGCCCCACTGATTAATAACCGCAGCCAGGCCGTAGCTGTTAATATCCCGAATCTGGCCAATATTCTGCGGCTGATCAATTTCAATAATTTCATCGCCGGTAGAAATCACTGCAAAACGAATCGGACGATATACGTTTACACGGCTGATACCGCAGGCAGCCAGCATAGCAATATGTTTTGCACCAAGATAGGTGCCGCATTTCAGAATGGTTTCCCCCTGACGCATATCATCACCGCGTGCAATAACATTTTCGCCCGGCGAAACCGGCTTATAAACAGCGATGGTGTCGGCATCAAACTGTTCGGTGTATTCCACCATCACAACACTGTCAGCCCCTTCGGGCAGCATGCCGCCTGTTGGAACCGAAACCGCCTGACCTTTTTTCAGAATCATTTCTGCTTTCTGCCCCATCAGCACTGAGCCGGCTGCCGTTAATAACGAAGGCAGCGCTTCCCCTGCACCAAAGGTATCGGCCGCTTTTACCGCATAGCCATCCACTGTGGATCGGTTAAAGTCGGGCACATTTTCTGCCGCATATAAATCTTCCGCTAAAAAGCGATTTTGTGCCTCTAACAGCGAAACCTCTTCTATCTTTAACGGATTATCCGGAAATTTTTTCTGTAAGCGCGAAAGCGCCTCATCCAGACTGATTACCTGAAAAAAATCCATTGCTCACTTACCCCCTGTCACTGCACCCTGCAGATGCACAATCTTATCGCACAATTCTTCTGCCTGCCGGGCATTGTGCGTAATCATAATCACCGTTTTGTGATAGTCTCTGACATAATCCCGAATCATTGCTTCCATAAAGCTGACCGACGCCGCATCGATACCGGACATCGGCTCATCCAGCAGAACCAGCTCCGGTTCAAAAATCAGCGCACGTGCCAGCGCCACTTTCTGACTTTCGCCGCCCGATAATTTATGGGCATACTGGCCTGCCAGCTTTTCAATACCAAGCCGTGCAAGCATTGCCTCTGTTTTCTGCCTGATTTCAGCCGAAGGCCGACGACGAATCTGCAGCGGATAAGCAATATTATCGTAAACCGACCGCTTTAACAGATAAGGTGTCTGAAACACCATGGTCATTTTCTGGTACAGCGGCTTGCTTAAAGGCTGTCCATCATAATAAATATGCCCGGAATAATCTAAATCCAGCCCTGCAATCAGTCGTAACAGGGTAGATTTTCCAGCCCCATTGTCGCCAACCAGCCCGGTGATTTTTCCTGATGCAAAGGTTTCATTCAGATTGGAAAAAATCTGTTTTGTCCCATATTGCTTGCTGACCTGTTCCAGTCTTACTTCCATCACACATCAGCCCTCTTTTCCTTGTAGGTGTATAAAATCGAGTTAATCACCAGCGAAATCACAATTAAGATCATCCCCAGCGCAAACGCCATGGCGTAATCGCCCATGGAATTCAGCATGGAAATGGTGGTGGTAATTACACGGGTATCGCCTTTAATATTGCCGCCAACCATCATAACGGCACCCACTTCTGAAATAGCGCGGGAAAACCCGTTGACCGTATAGATAAACAGTTCACTTTTTAATTCGCTGATAACCATAAAGGTCGACTGCAGTTTGCTGGCACCCAATGTCTGGCCAAGCTTTTGAATATCACGACCTCTGTGTTTGACCATTTCATAGGTTAAACACGCAATCAGCGGTGAAACCAGAATCACCTGCGCAATAATCATGGCAGTCGGTGTGTACATCAGCTGTAAATGACCAAGCGGCCCGCGGCGTGACAGACACACCGATACCAAAAGCCCTACCACAACCGAGGGCATACTCATAAGCGCATTTAACACACGGGATAATACTCGCTCACCGCGAAACGAGCGCAGCCCGATAAATGTAAATAACGGAATAATCACCAGTGCCGCAATCACAATAGCACTGCCCGATACCCGGAGCGATAATCCAACAATTCCCCACAGTTCTGCATCACCGGAAAAAATCATCTCCAGCGCTTTCCAGAACCCGGCAATAATATAATCCAACAGCCTCTCCCCCATATATCATGTTCCTGTCCAGAGAACATATTTATCAGCAGTTCTTTAAAATATCTATGTAAAGTATAGCGGTTTCTGTTTCGTTTGAACAGTATGTAAAAAAACGGGCACTTCCTGCGAAGCACCCGTCTGTTATCCAATCAAATTATTTTGCGTCTGGTGTGAACAGTGGGGAACCGAATTCTTCCACGCCGAATTCACCAATCATTTTCTGGCCGTTTTCACTTACCAGCCAGTCAGCAAATGCTTTTGCGCCTTCTTCGTTAATCTGGTCGTTTTTCTCTGGATTTACAGTGATAACGCCGTATGGGTTCAGCATATCCGCGTCTTTTTCACATACGATTTCCAGTTCCAGAGTATCTAACATGGACAGATAGGTTGCACGGTCTGTAATGGTGTATGCCTGTTTTTCATCAGCCATTTTCAGAACATCGCCCATACCTGCACCAGCGGATACATACCATTCGCCAGCTGGTTCAATAGCAGCAGCTTTCCAGATATTCAGTTCTTTTTTGTGAGTACCGGAATCATCGCCGCGGGAAATGAATTCAGCCTGTGCATTTGCGATAGCAGCCATACTGTCAGCTACTACGTTTTCACATGCTTTTACGCCTGCAGGGTCAGCAGCAGGGCCAACCAGAACGTAGTCGTTGTACATTACATCATAGCGCAGAGTACCGTCGCCGTTTGCCATGAATTCATCTTCAGATGCTCTTGCATGTACCAGCAGTACGTCTGCTTCACCGTCAACACCCATCTGCAGGGCTTTACCGGTACCAACAGCTGTTGTTTTTACTTCCCAGCCGGTTTCAGCTGTGAATGCTGGCAGTAAGTAGTCTAACAGACCGCTGTCCTGTGTACTGGTGGTGGTTGCTAAAATAATAGTACCTTTTGGTTCTACAGGCTGCTGTTCTTCCTGTGCATTGCCGCCGCAGCCAGCCATGAACATCATAGCAACTGCGCAGATCAGCAGAACGCTGATCAGTTTTCTGTTCTTTCTCATTGTGATTCGTCTCCTTTGGTTGAGATAAAATTTATCATATAGCTGTCCAGATCAATAAAATAAAATCCACCGGTTTCATAGTCGGCATCAAACAGCACATCAAAAGCCAGCTTCACCATCATACCGCCAATGACACATGGCGTATAATAGGGGTTGCCCAGTTCTTTTTCAATGCCGTGTTTCTGCCCGTTCTGATATAAGGCTGCCACCACCGGCTTATCCGGCAGACTGACTGCCATCTGCCCGTAATTGCCGCCAATGGCTCCATAAACAAGCGGAATATTCATAGTATTGCAAATCTGTTCCAGCCATACTTTCACTTCAATAGAATCGACTGCATCAATCACAAGACGAGACCCCTGCACCAGCTGCGGCAGGTTGTCCATGTCTGCCTTTATCTCTATGGCTTCTATCTGTACAGCACTGTTGACAGCCTGTACACGACGAACCGCCTGTTCCAGTTTCGATGCACCGATTGTATGCTCTGTCGCAAACAGCTGCCGATTAAGATTACTTACATCAAAGGTATCAAAATCCACAAGGCGCAAAGTTCCCACGCCGCTGCGGGCTAAACCTTCAATAATAAAGCCGCCCAGACCGCCACAGCCAATCACTGTAATGACGGATTCAGCCAGAATCTGCTGTTCTTCCAGAGATATGGTTTTGTAATTTCGTTTATATCGTTCCTGCGGTGCAGGCATATCAACCGCCCCCTACCGGCGGAAATAATGCCAATACACTGCCATCTTCCAGTTCTGCATGTAATTTAGAATGACGGCCGTTTATCAGAAAAATGGCCACTTCCTCTTCCGGAATTCCCAGCGGCGTAATAATATCATACCCTGTCATGCCCGGCTGATATTCCATCATCATGATTTTCTCCCGTCCTTCACGAAATGTGGCAAACAGACGAACTTCCAGCAATATAAACGCCTCCTTTTTCCTTCTGGTTATCATAAAAACAGGACCGGATCTTCCGTGCAGGCACGTTGACCGGACAGAATCATACTGTTATCTGCACACAGAAGTTGGACAGGCTCCCGTGTACCAAAGACGCAGAATTCTCTTCTCTTTTTGCCGGGAGAGGCAAATGATTAAAAAAAGACTTGCATAATCCTGCCCGCGATTCACTCCTGCACGGAAGGCCCGGCCCTGCATAAAAGCAGAGCCAGTGCCTGTTATCCGTCAGTGCAGATTACAGTAATTCAATCAGGTCTTCCAGACCTAAACGTTTTAAGGTTTCTTCTGTTGGGAACGCTTCTTTCCAGCCGCGTGCTTCATAGTACTGAGGCAGAGTCAGTTTGATTTCACTCTGCATACCTTCGGATGGACCGTTCACGATTTTTTCTTCGCCGATACGTTTTGGCAGACGGTCATCTTCCGGTTTCATGCCGGCAGCTTTGTTAAACATACGTTCCAGATTATAGATACGGTCGCCCACTTCCAGCAGACCGTTTACATCATAGTTGGTACCAGTACCTGCGTTCAGCAGTGCAGCGTATTCCGGTGCACCCAGAGCGAAGGAGCTGAACAGACACATACCCATAGCATCAATTACAGCGGTTAAATCCTGGAAGATTTTTGCCCATTCTGCTTTGCCTTCTACAGTTGTACGGTCCAGCTGTTCTGGCAGACCCAGAACTTCAGGAGAAATCATGTAGCCGCGAACATGGCAGCCGCCACGGTTACTGGTTGCATAAGTGATACCGATACCCTGAATTGCACGAGCATCGTATGCAGGGATTTCCTGTTTTTTCACGCTCATGGACAGTTCTGGCACACCATAGTGGTCACACAGACGGTAGGAACCATCAGCCATCAGTTTTGCCAGTGCATTTTTGCTGGTACCCATCCATTCGGTCCAGGTGATAATTGCATCTCTGCTGCCCCATACCAGTGGAACACCGTCGCAGTCTGCATCGGTAATGTAGCCTCTCTGGTACAGTTCCATTGCTGCCGCGATGGTACATGGTGTAGAAATTGCATCCAGACCCATCTGGTTGCACACTTCGTTTGCTTTGTTGATTGCATCCAGATCAGTATTGCCGCAGTTTGCGCCATACGCCCACAGTGGTTCGTATTCAGGGCCGCCAACTACTCTGCCGTCTTCCAGTTTTACTACACGACCGCAGCCGATTGGGCAGCGATGACATGCATGGTTTTTAACCAGAGAAGTATCTTTCATGGTTTCGCCGCTGTACATATCAGCCTGAGGATCGTAGGATTCCTGCCAGTTTCTTGTTGGCAGAGCACCGATATTGTTAATAATGTTAACCAGTACTGCAGTGCCGTAAGTTGGCAGACCGCCGCCGGTTACACCGTTTTCTCTTAATTTTTTGATGCAGTCGATTGCTGCTGTACGCAGAGCATCTACATCGTGAGGATCTACCTGTGTTTTGCTTGCTTTTACAACAATTGCTTTCAGGTTTTTGGAGCCCATTACTGCACCAACACCGCTGCGGCCGGCAGCACGGTCGCCATCGTTGATGATAGCAGCCAGCAGAGACTGGTTTTCACCAGCAGGCCCGATGTTCAGTACAGAATAGCCTTCGTGTCTTTCTTTTAACAGCTGTTCTGTTTCGCCAGACTGTTTGCCCCATAAATCAGAAGCATCATGCAGTGTTACTTCTTTATCGTTGATTTCCAGGTAAACAGGAGTATCTGCTTTCCCTTCTACGATAACGGCATCCCAGCCTGCATATTTCAGGATTGCACCCCATACACCGCCGGAGTTGGAGCATGCAATCATGCCTGTCAGCGGAGATTTTGTTACAACCATGTAACGACCGCCGGTTGGTACAGCAGTACCGGTCATAGGACCAGTAATGTAAATCAGTTTGTTTTCTGGAGATAATGGATCCACTGTTGCACAGCCTTCATCCAGCAGAATACGGGTACCCAGCCCGCGACCGCCGATGTATTTTACTGCGTTGTCCATGTCCAGAGGTTCTACTTTGATTGCACGTTCAGTCAAATTAACGCGCAAAACCTCCCCATTGTAAGAAGTAACCATAAAAAATCCCATCCTTTCGATTCTATGAGCAGTGCCAGACTGCCCGCTTTTAAAAATAGATACACTAAGGGTAAGTTTGCTATGGTTTCCTTTCCAAAAGGGAGGCCTCAGAATTTATTCTAAAACCCATTGGCTGAGTGCCATATAATTTAAAATTACTTAGGCAGTTCAGCTCGGGAACCAGAGTATGAAATTGTCTAAATATATTATGCCGATTTTATATCGTTTTGTAAAGTATTTTTCACAAAAAAGCTTCGGCATAAAAATCCAGGTTTATATAAATTCCAGGTTTTTATCCCTGTGCCGGGGCATCGTACAGTTTCACGATTGTTACGGTATCGCTGGTCAAATCAGCTTCCACATCAAACTGGATGGTTGTTCCGCTTTCCATCACTTCAAAAGCGGATGTCACCACTTCATCAAAAAACTGATACACCTGCGGCTCTCCATCCACCAGAACTTCTGCACTGTGGCCATCGGCCAGCCCCTGAAACTCACCGGTTAATGTGAGAACTTCTACCTGAGGCTGCTCTGCCTGTTCCTGCTGCTGTTGCTGCTCCGGATTATCATTACCGGTACATCCGCCCAGAAACAGCCCGCATGCCAGACACATCACCAGTAATACAGACATATATTTTTTCATTTTCATTATGAATCACGCTCGCTTTCTGTTACACCGCTATTCCGTTTATCTTATACTGCCGGTTAATGACTGCGGAAGCAGCAGGCATAATAGCCCTGTTCCAGCGCCAGTTCCTCAGCAGTTTTCTCTTTTTTTACTTCTTCCGAAACCACTTCTTTCGAAACCGGTTTCGCTTCTGCCTGTTCCTGCATCTGTACGGTTTCTTCTTTTGCGATAGATTCTTTTTCTGCCATATGCATACACCTCTTAATGAATGATCAATTTAATGTTCGGCAGGTTTCTGCCATATAGAATTATTCTAGCTAAAACAGAAAAATCCTTTTTTATGTATGGATTCTCTCCACCGCATAACAAAAATACGCATCTTTGCACGCCCGGATATGTTCCTGCTGAAACTCTGCAACGAAAGCTCTGAATGTTTCTTTTTCTTTGTAAGCGGGCAGGGGCACGCTCTGGTTCTGCTGCATCGCCGCTTTATCCTCAAACAGTGCAAAATTTAACCGATATCCGACTTCATCCGGCACATATTGCTGAAATTTCGCATAATATGGAATAGATGTCATCCAGTTGTTCCAGTCTGCATCCTGCACCGACAAGCGTCCGATAATAGAATCAAACGATTCCCCTTTGCGAAACAGATGGATTAATAATATTGCAAAAATTTCTGTTCCATAATGCCGATCTGGATTTTCTGCCGTTTTTCCGTATTCCGTGCGGTACAGATTGGTAATCCATAATGCTTTTCCGTCTAATCGAAAAGACAGTTCTGCCACAAACCGCTTATTGTCATACAACTGAAGGGTATAATCGTCATGAAACCGGTAATCATAATCTTCTATATTATAATGCCACATACAGAACACCTCTTTTTACAATTCCACGCAGGCAACGGTTATCTAAACCTGAACGATATACAAAAAAGACCTTCCAGGAATCTGAAAGGTCTTTGTAATGGCGGCACAGGGACTTGAACCCCGGACACTACGGGTATGAACCGTATGCTCTAGCCAGCTGAGCTATGCCGCCAT
>DAISWV010000052.1:0-8028 GCA_036826195.1 Peptococcaceae bacterium
TAGCGGACGAGCGCTTTACGAACAACATTGATAAGCACGCTGACGGTACTGCTACATTTATCTGTGAAGCAATTGCGGTGTATTGCAGTAAGTAAATGTGAATTTGATGAATGAAATAAACAGGATATCCGCAAACTTTTTGATCAACTGTAAATTATAGCTGGTATAACCTGCTGTGTTGCTTTTGTATCACATGTGTGATATAATAGACACAGAAAAAGAGTTGCCCGTAATAACTGACGGCTTCTCCTTTGAATAGTTAGTTTTGTATCATATAGACACGACACCGCCTACTCGCCAAAGTACAGGCGGTGTTTTTCGTTTGTCTTTTTCCAGAAAAAAACACAAATTTTTTTCATTTTTTTAACCAAATCCACACATTTATCTGCTATACTATATACTGTGAAAAACTGTGGACTTTTTCCGGCTGTGTGTACATGTATGTAAAGCTGGAATCAGAACGCAGGGATTGGAGTGAAAACAAAGCTATGATTCAGTTTATCAATGTAACCAAGGAGTTCCACAATGGGACGGTAGGTTTAAAAAATATTGATGTTAAAATCGAAGAAGGCGAGTTTGTGTTTCTGGTGGGAGCCAGCGGTGCCGGCAAATCCACATTTACCAAGCTGATGATTCGGGAGATGCTGCCGACGGAAGGGAATATTCTGGTAAACGGCAAGAGCATTAACCGTTTAAAACAGCGGCAGATTCCGCATTTTCGCCGCAATATCGGGTTTATTTTCCAGAACTATCGCCTGCTGGCGGACCGCACTGCTTTTGAAAACGTGGCCTTTGCGGTAGAGGTATTAGGCGCCTCCAAACGCGAGGTGGAACGCAAGGTGGATTATGCGCTGCGTCTGGTAGGGCTGGAAGATCGCAAAAATCATTTCCCGGATGAATTATCTGGTGGGGAGCAGCAGCGTGTGGCCATTGCCCGCGCCATTGTAAACAATCCGCAGATTATCATTGCCGATGAGCCAACGGGGAATCTGGATCCGGAAACCGCCAAAGGCATTATGGATATTTTAAATGATATCAATATCAAAGGGACAACCATTATTATGGCAACCCATGATGCCGGCATTGTAAACCGTGCAAGCCACCGTGTTATTGAGCTGGCGCACGGGGAAATTGTTCGTGATGACAAGCAGGGAGGGTATAAACTTGAAATTCTTTAGATATCTGCAGTACGGGTTTCGTGACACCCTGCGCTCTCTGTGGCGTCATAAAGGCATGGTGCTGGTATCGGTGCTGACTGTGGCAACGATGCTGGTTGCACTTGGGGCAGCGACACTGCTGGCTGCCAACAGTGAATATATGGCTCGCAATCTGGAAGAAGAGCTGGAAGTTATTGTGTATCTGAATACCGATGTCACCCGTGAGGATGCGCTGGCGCTGGAGCCGGCCATTAAGGCGATTGAAGGGTTTGAATTCTCTGTATTTGTTCCAAAAGAGGACGCTCTGGCGGAAATGAGCACCCGGTTCGATGAAACCAATCTGGCGGAAGCCTTAGGCGGCACCAATCCGCTGCCGGATGCCTACAAAATCAAGCTGGAACAGCCGGAACAGATTGCCGGTGCGGTAGCGTATCTGGAAAACAAAGAATTATTCCCGCAGATTGAGATGGTGCGCTATGGGCAGGATACCGTGGAAAACATGATTGCCCTTTCCGGCACGATGGAAGTGGCGTGCATTGCTCTGATTATCGGGATGCTGTTAATTGCGCTCTTTATGGTAAACAGCACCATCCGCTTAACCGTGGCAACCCGCGGGGAGGAAATCAACATTATGAAATATGTAGGGGCAACCAACTTCTATGTACGGGTTCCGTTCTTCCTGGAAGGGCTGTTAATCGGGATTATTGGCGCGCTGATAGCGGATGTGGCACTGTATTTTGGCTATGCTGCGATTCTGGACTACTTTGCAGCCAACCTGACATTTGTAACACTCTTAAATGATCCGCAGCTGATGCTGCTGATTATGCTGGTGCTCTTAGTAGGCGGCACACTGCTGGGCGCTCTGGGCAGCAACATTGCCATTAAAAAATATCTGAAAGTATAAGCGAAACGACCGACTTACCGGAACGCACTTTGAGAATCATCGGGGTGCGTTCTGTTTTTGTATGATTGTGGCATAGATGCAGAACTTTATCGTATAATAAATGAGATAGAAAACGGGAGGATGCCGGAATGAACAAAGCGTGGAAACTGCTGCGCGATGTGCTCCTGACCATCTGCTGCCTGACGACGCTGTGCGTGGGTGTGCTGGTGGTGACAAACTGGGAGCATGTGCAGAAAATTGTACAGACTGTGGCATTGATTGATCAGAAATATCTGGGGGAATCCGATCGGGAAACCCTGGCCGACGGGGCTGTTGAGGGGATGCTGGACAGTCTTGGCGATAAATACACCGCTTATATTGATGAAGAGGAAATAAGCGGTTTTATGGAGCAGGTAAGCGGCGATGTGTACGGGATTGGTGTTTACACAGCCGAAGATGAAAACGGCAATATTGTGGTGTTATCTCCAATTCCGGAAAGCCCGGCCGAAGTGGCAGGGATTGAGGCCGGGGATATCATCCGTGCCATTGATGGCAAGCGCACCGATACGATGACGCTGGATGAAGCAGTATCGCTTATGCGCGGGCGGCCGGATACCCAGGTGGATATTATGGTGGAACGAAACGGCGCGGAACAGACCTTTACGGTAAATCGCTTCAAGCTGGGCAATACGGTTACGGTAGCCGGTGAAATTCTGCCGGACCATCCGGAAATTGCCTATCTGCGAATCGGTGAATTCTCGGTACAGACCGGTACCGAATTTGCCGAACAGATTAATGAGCTTATAAAAGAGGGCTTCAGCGGCATCATTCTGGATTTGCGTGATAATGGCGGCGGCGAAGTGAACTCGGCGGTAGAAGTGGCTCGGGTGTTTGTGGAATCGGGCCCGATTGTGCATGTGGTAAGTGCTGACGGCAAAACTGATACCAAAAGCGCTACAGGGGCACAGCTTACGGTGCCGATGGTGGTACTGGTAAACGGCAATACGGCCAGCGCATCGGAAATTCTGGCAGCGGCGTTAAAAGACAGCGGCACTGCCACTCTGGTGGGCACCCAGACCTTCGGCAAGGCTCTGGTGCAGGGTGTTTATATGTATGGAGACGGCACAGCTATGAAAATTACCGAGGCCAAATATCTGACACCAAAGCAGAATGATATCAATGGCGTAGGAATTTATCCGGATGTGAAAGTAGAGCTTCCGGCAGATGCAAAAACCGATGTGCAGCTGGAAAAAGCTATTGAAGTGTTAAAAGACAGACTTTAGGAAACAAAATCAGGAAAATAAACAGGAAAGCGGGGCGAGGCCGGTGGAGCAGGTGTTTTTGCAGATACTCTGGCAGATGCTGTTTCTGGTAAAGGCACCGGCGTTCTGGCTGATGGCAGGGGTTGTGTACCTGCAGGTTCGCCGCCGCGCAAAACAAAAAGAAGAGATGTTTCAGATGAAACGGGAGCCGGTTCTGCCCGTGGTGGTAAAAATTTTACTGGCAGGGCTTGCCGGCGGCATAATCGCAAGTGTTCTGCTGGTGAGTTTGGGAGTATCGGTGGAGCGCATCGGTCTGAAATGGCTCTGGATTACGGCGCTGCTTTTGATGACAATCCGGCAGCGCTTTTTCTGTTTTGCCTATGCAGGGGGTCTCTTATCCATTATTCAGATTGTTACTGGATGGCCCGATCTGGATGTGGGGCAGCTGATGGCTCTGGTGGCGGTGCTTCATGCGGTGGAAGGGTTTCTGGTATGGGCTGCCGGGGATGCCAATGCCCTTCCTGTGTATCTGAAAGGGCAGAACGGCACTGTAAGTGGCGGATTTTTTCTGCAGATGACCTGGCCTCTTCCGCTGGTTATGCTCTTTGTAATGGCTGATGCCGCATCATCGCCTCAGGCTGGTTTTTTTCTGTTTCCCCGGTGGTGGCCGGTAATCGGTACAGAGAATTTTTCAGGAAATCATCTTTATCTGCTGTTGCCGGTGCTGGCGGCGCTTAGCTACAGTGACAAGGCCGTGCACAGCCGGGTGGAGCAGAAAACAAAACACACGGCATGGGTGCTGTTCGTTTACAGCGGCCTTTTGCTGGGTATTACTATTGTAACGGAAGGTTGCGGATACTGGCAGCTTTTACCGGCACTGGCCGCACCGGCCGGTCATGAGATGGTGTTCTGGCTTGGGCAGAGGCAGGAGAAGATGCAACAAGCCTGCCCGTATGGTGCACCAGAGCAGGGCATCGGGGTTCTGGATGTCAGGCGTGGTTCGCCAGCGGCTCGAGCGGGGCTTCGCCGGGAGGACCATGTATTGGCTTTAAATGGGGAATACATCCGGAACCGGCAGCACTTTTTTCAAATGGCAGCGGCATTGCCGGAATTTGTAACGGTGGAATATCAGCGCAATGGAACACGCCGGGAGTGCGTTATGGCCATGCGCGGAGAGCTGCAGACAGGGATTCTTACCATGCCGGATGCAGCCTGTCCGATCTACTGGACGATAGAGAAAGATGAGGGAATTGCAAATTTCCTATACAAAAAGTGTGAAAAGGCATTGAAAAAAGTGTGTTGATGTGCTTTAATAATATAGTTAGAGTTAGAAAAATTTTTGTGGAGGTAAATGGAGAAATGGTAGAACAGGTTAAGTTTACAGAGAAAACAATAGATTATGCTAAAAATCCTCGCAATCAGGGCGAAATGGCTGATGCAAATGCAATCGGCGAAGTAAGCAATCCAGACTGCGGCGATTCCACAGTTATGTACCTGAAAGTAGAAAACGACATCATTCAGGACGTTACTTTTGAAACATTCGGCTGTGCAGCAGCGGTAGCAAGCAGCAGCATCCTGACCGAAATGATCAAAGGCAAAACTGTAGAAGAAGCATACAAACTGACAGAAGAAGCTGTAGCAGATGAACTGGGCGGTCTGCCAGAGAAAAAATTACATTGCTCTGTAATCGGCATCGAAGCTATGCGTAAAGCGATTGCAAACTATCGCAACGGCGTAGTAAGAAGTGACGACTAATCCACGGTATACAGAAAGCAGATAGGCATTAAGGCTTATCTGCTTTTTTGTTTGCCGGCTGTTTGCAGAAAACCAATCTGGGTAAGTGCTCTATATCAGGTATAAAAACTGATTCATTGTGCTGTTTTTCTGGCTGTGTTATACTAACAGACAGAGAAAAGGACATCTGTATCTGGATAAAAGACAGGAGGAATCATTATGAGTTTAAATGCAACACCATCTTCGGAACGTGTGCATATCGGTTTTTTTGGAAGACGCAATGCAGGGAAATCCAGTGTGGTTAATGCGGTAACCGGTCAGGAACTGGCGGTGGTATCCGATGTAAAAGGCACTACTACAGACCCGGTTTCGAAGGCCATGGAGCTTTTGCCAATCGGTCCGGTTGTAATTATTGATACACCGGGGATTGATGACGAAGGCGCGCTGGGCGAACTGCGTGTACGCAAAACAAAACAGGTGCTGAATAAAACCGATGTGGCGATTCTGGTGATTGACAGTACCGTCGGGCGTACCGATGCGGAAGAAGAATTAGTGGCGATCTTTAAAGAAAAAGAAATTCCTTATTTAATGGTATACAATAAAATTGACCTGCTTCCGGAAGGGGCTTCGCTGCAGGTGGAAGAAGGGGCGTGCCTGGTAAGCGCGGTGGATAATACCGGCATTCATGAGCTGAAAGAAGCCATTGGACGTCTGGCACAGGCCGAAGGCCCGGAACAGTACATTGTGCGTGATATGATTGCGCCGAATGATCTGATTGTTCTGGTGGTGCCGATTGATTCGGCTGCTCCAAAAGGGCGTCTGATACTGCCGCAGCAGCAGACCATTCGTGATATTCTGGAAGCAGGGGCAGTCTCTGTGGTAACCAGAGATTCGGAACTGGAGGAAACTCTGAAACGGCTGGGCACAAAACCGGCTATGGTGATTACCGACAGCCAGGTGTTCGGCAAAGTGGCTCCGGTAACACCGCAGGATATTCCGCTGACATCGTTTTCGATTCTGATGGCGCGCTATAAAGGGCAGCTGGCAGGCGCAGTCGCAGGGGCGGCCGCCATCGACAGACTGGAAGACGGCGACACGGTTTTAATTTCCGAGGGCTGTACCCATCATCGGCAGTGTGATGACATTGGCTCGGTAAAAATTCCAAACTGGCTGAAAAAACGCACCGGCAAGGATTTAAAATTTGAATTCAGCTCCGGCGTAGCGTTCCCGGATGATTTATCGCCGTATAAAATGGTGATTCACTGCGGCGGCTGTATGCTGAATGAACGGGAAATGAAATACCGTCAGAAATGTGCGGCAGATCAGAACACACCGTTTACCAACTATGGCATTGCCATTGCCCATATGCAGGGAATCTTGAAGCGCAGCGTGGAAATCTTTCCGGATGTGGCAGCATCACTGGAATAATGCCGGGCAAACGGTCATAAATAACTTGTATGGCCGTATTGATGGAACCTATGAAAAAAAACCATAAATATGATATATAATAAGGACAGATGGATTTGAATTGTCATGATAACAGAAACAGACAATGCAATCAAAAACGGAAACGATATATCATTTAGGAGGCTATTTATATGTCTGAAAATTTATACGATCTGATTATCATCGGTGGCGGCCCTGCAGGTTTAAGTGCCGGTATTTACGGCGGCCGTGCAAAAATGAAAACACTGATTATTGAAAAAGGGTCTCTGGGCGGTCGTGCATTTACAACAAGAGAAATCGTGAACTATCCAGGTTATAAAGAAACCACCGGTCCTGATCTGATGAAAGATATGGCGGAACATGCACAGGCATTTGGTGTGGAAGTAAAAAAAGAAGAAGTAAAATCTGTTGATTTTACAGGCGATATTAAAGTAGTAAAAACAAAAAAACACGAATATCAGGCAAAAGCAGTGATTCTGGCTACCGGTACCGAAGCGAGAATTCTGGGCATCCCTGGGGAACGTGAACTGAACGGTATGGGTGTTGCATACTGTGCAACCTGCGATGCGGAATTTACCGAAGGTCAGGACGTAGTAGTTGTGGGCAGCGGCGACCAGGCAATCGAAGAAGGGATGTTTATTGCAAAATTTGCAAAAAGCATTACTGTAATCGTTCTGCACGACGAAGGCATTCTGGACTGCAACAAACAGGCTGCAGAAAAAGCATTCGCACATCCAAAAATGAACTTTGTATGGAACTCTGTACTGGAATCCATCGAAGGGGAAGATGAAGTAACAGGCGTTAAAATTAAAAATACCAAAACCGGCGAAATTACCGATTTCGCATGCGGCTATGTATTCTTCTTTGTAGGTATGGTACCAGGTACCAAATGCGTAAAAGGCCAGATGGAACTGGACGGCCGCGGCTGGGTTCATACCAATGAAATGATGGAAACAGACGTGCCAGGTGTATTTGCTGTTGGTGACGTACGTGCAAAATATCTGCGTCAGGTATCGACTGCAATCGGCGACGGTGCTATTGCTGCAACTGCTGCAGAACGCTACATTGAAGAACTGCATGATTTCCAGGAAACTGTAGTTGCTGCAGAAAAACCTGTACTGATGGGCTTCTGGAGTCCTGAATTTGGCGACAGCCTGGATAAACTGAACCAGGTGGATGCTGCAAACCGTGAAGCTGGCGATAAATATAAATTTATCGAAGTAGACATCACACGCAAAAAAGGTTGGGCGAAAAAATATAATGTAGAAGTGAGTGCAGAAAAAACTGCATGTGTAATCGAGCTGAACAAAGGGGAACTGGTTCGTGAAATCGCACTGGATCAGGATGTAAGAGGTCAGCTGTAAGAAAACGCATACTACAACCATTTTTATAACACCATCCAAACATAAAGGAAGCGGCTGCAGACAGGTTCTGCGGCCGCTTTTCCTGTATTCGCAGACAGAAAAAACAAAAGAAAGTTAAAAAAAGTTTAAAAAAGGTGTTGACAAAGGGAGGTGGGAAGTGATAAGATATCAAAGTCGTCAGC
>DAISWV010000053.1:0-8009 GCA_036826195.1 Peptococcaceae bacterium
GGTTCGAATCCTAGTACCCCAGCCAATGCATATTCACCGGTTTAGACGTTGTCTGAGCCGGTTTTTTGTTTTGCAGCAGAATTGATAACATGCTCTGCAGCTTTCCTCAAATATCTGGACATTTCCCTTGCATGTTCGCTTTTGACGGATTCTGCAAATCCGCACAGCAGAACATCCTGCGTTAATGTCCATCTGGTTTTCGAATTCGCTGCTCGCATTGTTATCAGTTCTGCTTCTGCGTTAAAAAACTCTTGTCATGCCTTACACAACAGTGTAAAATATTTGAGGATATTGATTTTGAAATATTTTTAAACATATTAAATTAAAAATGGATGGTGGAAACTCATGACAATTTATATTACCGGTCATAAAAATCCAGACACAGACTCTATCTGCTCTGCACTGGGCTATGCAGCTCTGAAAGGCGAAGGCTATGCAGCCGGCCGTTTAGGCAATGTAAATCCGGAAACACAGTTTGTTTTAGATCATTTTGGCGTGGAAGCTCCAGAACTCTTAGGCAATATGGCAGGTCAGGAAATCATTCTGGTAGACCATAATGAAGCGGCTCAGAGTGCAGATGGCATTGAAGATGCAAAAATTCTGGAAATTCTGGACCATCACAAAATCGGCGGCTTAAAAACCTCCGAGCCAATTCTGTTCTGCAACGTTCCAGTTGGCTGCACCGCAACCATCGTAACCATGTTCTATAAACAGCAGGGAAAAACTCCGGATGCAAAAACAGCAGGCCTGTTATGCTCCGCAATTTTATCCGACTCTCTGGCGTTCCGTTCTCCAACCTGTACAGCTGTAGATAAAGCAACTGCGCTGGAACTGGCTGAAATCGCAGGCATTGCGGATGTAGAAGCTTACGCAAAAGAGATGTTCGTAGCAGGCAGTGAACTGGGCAGCAAAACCGAAAAAGAAATTCTGTATCTGGACTTCAAAAAATTCACTTCCGGCAATACTACCTTCGGCGTTGGCCAGGTAAGCTCCATGAGCGGCGAAGAACTGCAGGAATTAAAACCTCGTATGCAGAAATACATGGAAGAAAGCTTTGCAGAACACGGTGCAGATATGCTGTTCTTCATGCTGACTGATATTATGGATGAATCCACTGATTTAATCTATTGTGGTGAAGGTTCCGATGCAGCAGTCAAAGCAGCGTTTACATCCGATGCAGAAGACAGAACCTACTTAAAAGGTGTTATGAGCCGTAAAAAACAGATTGTACCACAGTTAACAGATGCTCTGAAATAAAGTTTGATAATTTTTAGAAAAAAATCACAAAAACAGTTGCATTCCTGTAATGCATCTGCTATAATATGTCTTGTGATTTTCGCTGGGGTATCGCCAAGCGGTAAGGCAACGGACTCTGACTCCGTTATCCCTAGGTTCGAATCCTAGTACCCCAGCCAATGCATATAACGCGGTGTGAGATTTCTCACACCGCTTTTTTCATACCCGGAGAGCTTGGCCAATTTCTGTATAACAGCGTTGTGTTGCATTTTTCTCGCCTTGCGTACCTTTTATTTTTACTTTATTTCAGAATAGGCTGCAAAGCATGCTGCCTATTCCGAGCGCATAAATTATCTAAAAAACTTCACGAAAACTTACTTTTTTGATTGACTTTGTGCCGCAGCAGCGGTATAATTTTAATCTGTAGGCACTGTGTGCTGAAACCGCGCGGGCTGGGTTTGAAAACGCACAGCGAAAGCAGCGCGTTACCTAAGTTAAGGCGAGTATTTTGAAGGAGGTGCAGAGAATGTACGCAATTATCGAAACAGGTGGGAAACAGTACAAAGTTCAGGAAGGCGATGTAATCACAGTTGAATTATTACACGCTGAAGCAGGTGAAACTGTAAACATCGACAAAGTATTAATGGTAAACAAAGACGGTAACTTAACCGTAGGTGCTCCATACGTTGCTGGTGCTAAAGTTGAACTGAAAGTTGAAGAAAACGGTAAAGCTCCAAAAATCGTTGTATTCAAATACAAAGCTAAAAAGAACTCCCGTAGAAAAAAAGGTCATCGTCAGCCTTTCACAAAAGCAACTGTAGTAAAAATCGAAGCGTAAGCTGATGATAAAAGTACAGCTTGTAAAAACGGGAAATACCATAGAGGGATTTCAGATATCAGGGCATGCCGGCTATGCCGAACATGGACATGATATCGTGTGCGCAGCGGCCTCGTTTCTGGCCATTACTGTGGTGAACAGTCTGGAACTTCAGCTGGGCTGTGAAGGCATTGTAAAAGGCGGGGAAGACGGCTACTTATCGTATCGGCTGCCGGAAGGGTTAACAGAAGGACAGCAGAAAACGGCGCAGATTATTTTGCGAACTCTGGAAACAGGGTTTCAGAATCTCAAAGACGAGTATCCCAAATATATTTCAATACAGAATTTGAGAATTAAGGGAGGTGCATCGAAATGATGAAATTAAATCTTCAGTTATTTGCATCTAAAAAAGGGGTAGGTTCCACAAAGAACGGTCGTGACTCCGAATCCAAACGTCTGGGCGCAAAACGTGCTGACGGTCAGTTCGTACTGGCTGGCAACATCCTGTACAGACAGAGAGGTACTAAAATCCATCCAGGTACCAACGTTGGTATTGGTGGCGATGACACTTTATTCGCTAAAGTGGACGGTATCGTTAAATTTGAAAGAAAAGGCAAAGACAAAAAACAGGTTAGCGTATATCCTGTAGCTGAATAATTGCCGAAAATAAAAGGCGGGCTGCTTAAGCAGTCCGCCTTTTTTGTATGCCTGTTTCTGGTTCAGCTTTTTTACTGTTCCATCTGTTTGGCCAGAAACGAGGCCGCTGTTTCCACCAGTTTCAGTTCCAGTTCGCTCATGCGTGTGCTGTTATCTTTTGTGGCAATGATAACTGTGCCGATGGGGTCTCCTTCGGCAACAATGGGTGCCATTACCTGTGAGGTAAAGGTTTTTTCGATGCCGTTATCGGTACTGCCCCGAAATAGTGTATGCAAAGCTGTATCACTGACATTAACGGCTCTGCGGTCATCCATGACTTTTTCGGCTGCGCTTCCGATGGATTTGCCGATAAATTCTTTTTTGGATGCACCGGCGATGGCGATAATCTGGTCGCGGTCTGTAATAACGGCGATGTGGCCGGTGGCTTCATAAAGAGAATCGGCATACCCCTGTGCAAATTCTCCCAGCTCACCGATGGGTGAATATTTTTTCAGAATTACTTCGCCGTCGTGGTCCACAAAAATCTCCAGCGGGTCGCCTTCGCGGATGCGCAGAGTGCGGCGAATTTCTTTCGGGATGACAACCCTCCCTAAATCATCAATTCTGCGTACAATGCCTGTCGCTTTCATAAGTGAAAAACTCCTTTCTAAAGGATTGCTGATGCTGCCATGTCCTGATAGAAAGTATTTGTCATTTCGGAAAAAATATGTGAGTTTTTTCGGCAAAAAATTTCTTTGGCTGACTGGGAACCGTCAGTGCAGGGAAGAAGTTTGTGCGGAATCCCTGTAAAGAAGTAATGCGGAAATACGGCGGATATGCTATAATTGTACAGGGGGAACTGCAATATGACGAACGAAAAGAAAAAACCGAAATTTAATATAGTGGAATTTATCAATCAGATGGTGGTTACGGCGGTGGTAATTTCTATTGCTACAGCAGTAAACTGTGTCGTTGTATTTACCTATCAGAGCACTACCAATGTATCCGGTGTGTTTCTGCTGGCAGTAATTATTGTTTCCATACTGACCGGGCAATATTTCTGGGGGATTTTAAGTGCATTTTACTGTGTAGTTGCCACCAACTTTTTCTTTATGTATCCGTTTTTTGTGTTTACCTTATCTCTGGAAGGCTACTGGCTGACATTTATGATTATGGCGGCTACATCGGTAATTACCTGTGCTATGACGGTAAATCTGCACAACCAGCGTGATATGGCTAAACGCAAGGAAAAAATGGCGTATCTGATGAATGAGATGGACCGCAAGCTGCTCCGTGCCGATACAAAAGAAGAGATTATCGAACTTTTGATGGAGCATCTGCATATTCAGACAGAGCGGCCCATTCTGTATCTGGAACATGCAGACGACGAATTTCTGGTTCTGGATGAGCCGGAAATTTCGGAAGAAGGGTTTGATCTGCCGGAATTGAGCGTGAAAATAAAAGATGTTTACATGCCGGAGTATTATCGCAATACTCGCCGTGCGCTGGCGGAACGACGCATTATCAAGGATGATCTGGACCCGGTTAAAGGTGATGGCGTGTTGTGTATGCCAATTTTATGGCAGGACAAAGTGTTTGGTGCGGCCTGCATTGTGCTGGGCGAGGATGCGCTTACTGACGAAATTGAAGAATACGCGCAGGCAATTATCAACCACTTTGCCATTGCTTTTGATCATCAGGCACTGCGTGAGATTCAGCAGCAGATTCTAATGGAAAAGCAGGAGGAACAGCTTCGAGGTTCTTTGCTGCGATCTATTTCTCACGATTTGCGTACACCGTTAACCAGTATTCTGGGTGCCAGTGGCTTTATTATGGAAAATGGGGAGCGTATGCAGCCGGAACTGCGCAGGAAGCTGTTGAAAGATATTAATGAAGAGGCACACTGGCTGCTTCGTATGATTGAAAATGTGCTTTCGGTAACAAAAATCGGTAATCATAATACAAAACTGAAAAAAATGCTGGAACCGGTAGAAGAAGTAGTTGCCGATTCTATTGCACGATGTAAAAAATATTATCCGGATCTGAAAATTGATGTTCAGCAGCCGGATGAATTGATTATGGTTCCGATGGATCCGGTATTAATCCGTCAGGTGTTAACCAACCTGATTGATAATGCTCATCGCCATGGGAAAAGTAATCAGAAAATAGAATTAGCTGTAACGCTGCTGGAAAACTGGCTGGAGATTTCTGTACAGGATTACGGACCGGGAATGTCGGCAGAAGATTTACAGCATGTATTTCGCGGCCTGGGACGACGCAAACAGCAGGAGCAGGATTCCAACCGCGGGCTTGGACTTGGAGTATCAATTTGTAAGACAATCGTGGAGGCGCATGACGGACGGCTTATGGCGGAAAATGTTCCGGATAAGGGCCTCAAGGTGACCTTCCGATTACCAGTAGGGGAGGAAGACTGATTATGAATGGAAATGTTTTAATTATTGAAGATGAGGATGCGATTGTCAACGTGCTGACATCTATGCTGATTGCCAATGAATATATGCCTGTTGTGGCGAAAGATGGTAATCAGGCGATGATGCTTCTGCGTTCTTTTCAGCCGGATGTGATTCTGCTTGATTTAGGACTGCCTGATGTAGATGGGAAAGAACTGATGAAACAGTTTAGTCAGATGCATACCTGTCCGGTGCTGATTGTATCTGCGCGTGATAATGAGCAGGAAAAAGTGGAACTGCTGGATTTAGGGGCGCACGATTATATTACCAAACCGTTCGGTACATCAGAACTGCTGGCTCGCATTCGTGTTGCACTGCGAAATCGTTCAGGAAACGAAGGAAAAGAACAGGTGAATAATAATATTTACTGTTGCGGAAAACTGCGCATTGATATGGAAAAACATGTTGTAATGCTGGATAATGAACGGGTGCATTTAACAAAAAATGAGCTGCGCATTATTGAACTTCTGGGTCGGAACCCGGGCAAAGTGCTGACGTATGATTATCTGATAAAGGATATCTGGGGTGCGGATATGCCGGAAAACAACCGGATTCTGCGTGTGAATATGGCAAATATTCGGCGTAAACTGGAAGAAAATCCATCGGAACCAAAATATATTATTACAGAAATCGGTGTTGGGTATCGTCTTGCGGATGAAACGTATTTTACCGGCTGATAAAGCAGGGAGCTATTGTATCGAAAGGTACGAAGAAACAAATAACTAATAAAAAAATTAGTAATTCTAGTACGAGCAAGATGTGTTAGTATTCGAAAAAACGGGTAATATCTTATTAAGATATTGCCCGTTTTTTTGTAGTTCTTAACAATTTTTTTATTCTATCTCAACTTTTATACGGGAAATATAAAGAAATGTTAAAATTCTGCTAAGAAATAAATAAAAAAACATTTTATTATTGACATTTTCTTAACATGTACTATAATATAATAAAATACGGAAATAGCTATATAATGCTTTTCTTATGAATTATGTGAAATTTAGGGCGTTGTTTCAATAATATAACATGAAATATAATTTAGCAAAATCTTAATACATGAATTAAACGAACGATTCATTTTTGCAAAGGGTTATTTTGGGATTCTGTCAAGATGTACTGCTCCGAAAAGCGCGCAGAGGGAGTAAATATCAAGGCATGATTCATAAATTTTATTATTTTTATAATGACAAGGGGGTTTTCTTTATGGCTGAAAACAAAAACATGCAACCTCAGAATGATGCAGTCGTTGCCGACAAGTTCCAGTGGTCTGACCTTTATAAAAAGGAAGACTGGTGGGCGATCTGGCTGGGCTTCACTATCATCTTCGCAGGTATCATCTCTACTGTAACAGGGGCATTCGAATTTAAAGCAGTTAAATTCTCCACCTGGGGGAATGCAGATGCTCCAACATTCCTGTCCAACATGACACCAGATTATTTTGCATCTTTACTGTTTACTTATGTAGTATTAGTAGTTCTGTTTAGTATCGGTGTATTCTTTATGGGTAAAGATGTTAAAAAATTCACAATTGCATTTACAGGTCTGTTCATTCTGTCCTGGATTGCTTACATCTTTGCTGCACAGGCTACACTGAAAAACTATGTAGAATATGCTTTCTGGGCATTAGTAGTTGGTCTGTTAATCTGTAATACCATCGGGACTCCTGAATGGCTGAAACCAGCTTTAATCAGTGAGTACTATGTAAAAACCGGTCTGGTAGTAATGGGTGCGGAAGTACTGTTCTCCAACATTACCAACTTCGGTATTTACGGTCTGGCAATCGCATGGTTTGTAACACCAGTTGTTATCATCTTCATGTGGCTGTTTGGTACCAAATTCCTGAAAATGGTTTCTAAACCAATGGTTATCGTTATCGCAACTGCAACATCCGTATGTGGTGTATCCGCTGCTATCGCTGCGGCTGCTGCATCCGGCGCAAAACGTAACGACTTAACTTTCGCAATCGGTCTGTCTCTGATGTTTACCGTTCTGATGATGGTATTTATGCCAATCGGTATCAAAGCTGTTGGTATGGATCCAATGATCGGCGGTGCGTGGATCGGTGGTACTGTTGACTCTACCGGTGCGGTAGTACTGGCAGGGGAAGCGTTAGGTCCTGTAGGCGGTCAGGTAGCGGCTCTGGTTAAAATGATTCAGAACATTCTGATTGGTTTTATCGCTCTGGCAATCTCTATCTTCTTTGCTATGAAAGTTGATACAGAATCCACAGGCGGTAAAGTTGGCGCAGACGAAATCTGGCACAGATTCCCGAAATTCATTCTGGGCTTCTTTGCAGCTTCCGTACTGTTCTCCTTCGTTATTATGCCTACATTTGGCTCTGAAACTTACAGTGCAATTCTGAAAACATTCAGCAACTTTAAAGGCTGGTGCTTCTGCTTAACCTTTACTGCTATCGGTCTGGAATCCAACTTCAAAGAAATGATGTACTACATGCAGGGTGGTAAACCATTAACACTGTACGTAGTAGGTCAGACTTTCAACCTGGTTCTGACACTGTTAGTAGCTTGGATTATGCTGAGCGGCAACTTCTTCCCAATTCCAGATATCGCTACTGTATAATTTCTGAAATAACAGAAATACATCGGCAAACATTTTAATTCTGAATAGGGAGTGACTTCAAATGCGTGAAGAAACACGTGAAAAGATTGTTACCGTTATGAACCGCTGTGCCATTGTGATCTGCTGTTGCGCGCTGGTGATTGCTATTTATCTGGCATCACAGGATGCAGGTTTAATTGATGGAACATTCGGTCCTGGTGCATATTATTATTCTGATATTCCAGGCTGGGAAAAAATCTTCCTCAGTGAGTCCACTTGGCATTTAGGGTTTG
>DAISWV010000054.1:0-5384 GCA_036826195.1 Peptococcaceae bacterium
ATTCTAATTCAAACCGGTAATCGTTAATCTGAATCGCTTCTACCTCGTCCAGATTAAGAATAGAGCGGAAATGATATGAATAATCAATATAGTATCGGCTTAAACTTCCGCCGCTCCCGTTACTTAGTTTAGAGACAGGTATTCTACTTCTATCTTTCATGTGTAAGACGATATCCTTTGCAAACTCATAACCTTTCTCGTACAATTCAACCTTTGGATACCGATACATCTTAATATGCAGACGAAAAGCAGAAAGCTGCAGTTCGCCACGTGTTTCGCCATCTTCGAATTCAAACAAATATTGTTTGCCACTGTTTTCCGGTGTCCAGCTTATAACAAGAGGAAAGCCATCCATGACTATCGGCTCCATACCTTCATCAAATTGGTTAATAACAAGCGAAATCGGTTCTGATGTCAGGTCATCCGCTGAATGGCGAATCATATAACTCATCGAATTGCTGTCAACTTGCAGATTATCATAAGTCACACCGCTGCTTGCTGTAGAAAAGTTTCTGCCTTTTGTAAAAGCCTTGAATTCCTCTTTGGATAAACCGTTAATATCTTCATATAGCAGTTCACCTCGATAAAACTCAAACTTTGGTGTCAGTGTTACCTCTTCTTTCATTTTCCACACATCCTCCGGCAGTACATCCCGCCAGATAACACCTTCCGGCAGTGAAATCTCCAGATTCAGATACAGCGTATTTTCATCACCGATGGTCTGGTCAACACGCAATGTATAATCGCCGCACTGAGAAATTACGTCCACATTCTGTACGCCAGAGGCAGTCTGCTCGATAATAGCATCTGTTGGTTTGAACCATTCCATAAATACAGGATTCCATTGAATAGCCGCATAGGCAGCGGTTGAAATACAGAGTACGATAATTGCGACCAGAAGCCACCGAGCAGGTTTAGATATTCGTGTCTTTTTTACAGACTTTCGATTATCCCTTTCCAGTTCAGCTAGATATTGTCATCTATATCAGTCATTGCTTTTAACAGCTGCAATTCTGCTCTCATATCGCAATTCCCTCCCGTTCCAGCCATACTTTCAATTTCTTCCGCGTGCGAAATAGAATACTTTTCACTTTGCTTTCCGAACATTGCCATACTTGCGCAATCTCTTTTACCGGTTTCATATACCAGTAGCGTTCAATAAATATCATTCGACTCTCCTGATCCAGTGATTCCAGAAACCGGTTCAGGCTATCGGTAATTATCTGTTGTTCTATACGCTGTTCTGTCGAATTCTGCACAATCATACATTCCTGCAGTTCATCCAGCAGAACTTCCATATCCCTGTTTCGTTTTTTCGCCAGCAGATACTCCAGCCTGTCCAGTGAGATGTTGCGGGTAATGCGAGCCAGAAACAGCTTCAGTGAATCAGGCTGTTTCGGTGGTATAACTTTCCATGCACCATAATAGGTATCATTTACAGTCTCCTCCGATTCCTCGTCATCAGACAATATACGGTAAGCAATGCTATATAGATACCTGCCGTATGTTTCAGCTGTTATGCGGATAGCATCCTCGGAACGCTCAAAAAACAGCTGTATAATATGTTTATCAATCATGCTGTCACCTCTTCCTAATGCAGAACATGTACTGTTCTTATCTGATAAGTCGGAAAATAATTGAAATGGTTGCATAAAGCATAAAAAAACAGCAGAATAAACTCCTGCTGTGTGAACCAGTATTCTCATTTCGCAAAATATTTTGAATACAGTATTGAACATATGTTCTATTTATGCTATACTATTTCCATGAGCTACCAAAATGGTGGCGGTTCTCTTTCTTTATAGAAAGGGGTGATGGCCAGTGAAACGACTTCAGGTAATCGGAGCAATCTGCTCCATCGCATCATTGTTACTGACCATCTTAGTTTTGGTTAAGTAATACTTCGCTGAAATGAAAACAACCGCCTAAGTCTTTGGCCGAGACAGCGGTTGAATTCGTTTCAGCTGTTAATCACTGTCAGAGAACCGTTGCTTTACGGTAGCTCTTTTTCTATATCTATTATATGCAATTCGAATAAAAAAGTCAATGCTTAACACCGCAAACAGAAAACCATATTAATCGAACAAAACCAATAGCCAGACAAAACATAAAACAGACAGCAGCTAATTTTCTGACACCCTCGTAAAATGCAGAAAATTGTTGCTGTCTGTCTATTTATGCATATCCTGTTACCAGATAAACGGTATCAGGCGGTATTTTACCTTCTGTTTGTACTCCCGGTAGCCTGCAAGGCCTTCTTCCAGCACCTGTTCTTCATTGCGGATGCGTCTGGCAATCAGTACCGGATAGGCGAGAAATACTACAAAGGCAATAAAGGAACCCAGTACCAGCGGTATAGATAAAAAGAGCAGTATGGTGCTGGTATACATAGGATGGCGCACGATGCCGTACAGGCCGGTATCAACTACCTTCTGGTTTTCCTGAATCTCCACTGTACGGGAAAGATAGGCATTTTCACGCATGACTTCAGCATACATACCATAGGATAACAGCAAAACTGCAGAGGCTGCAAGCACCAGCCAGCCCGAAATCTGAGACCAGCCAAAACGATAATCCAGCGCAGCAATCACAAAGCCGGCCAGAAACAGCAGTGCGGATAAGCCAACTACTTTTTGCTGTTCGCCCTGCTTCTCTTTTGCGTTTAGTCGTTTTTCCAGAAGCTCCGGTGATTTAAACAGCAGAACTATCCCCAATACCAGCATTGGTGCAAATAAAAGGCCGATAAAAAGCCAGCCGTTTCGATAATGAATGGTTCCTGCCGGTATAAACAGCAGCAATATAACGCACAGCAGTCCCATGAGATATTTTGTGAGCGCCTTTGCTGCCAGTTCCGATTTTTTCACGGGCATCCCTCCGTTACACATTTTGTGCAGAGTCAATAATTCCGCCGCCAATCAGCGCATCATCGATATAATAGGCTACACACTGGCCCGGTGTAATGGCGCGCTGCTGTTCTTTAAAAGTAACCGTGGAGGTGCCATCGGTATGAATGATAAGCTCTGCCGGTGCCGCCTGTGCACGGTAGCGGATTTTTGCATCCACCATCACGGGTGTTTCAGCTGGCAGGCTGATAAAATAATTGTTCTGGCTGGCAGTAAGCTGATTGTGCATTAAATGGTCGTTATCCCCTAAGATAACACTGTTTTTCTTTGCATCCAGTGCCACAACGTAAGCTGGTTTCCCAAGTGCAATGCCTAACCCTTTGCGCTGACCGATGGTATAGTTCTGAATGCCGTCATGATTGCCAAGCAGTCTGCCGTCGGCATGGAACACCTTGCCTTTTTTAAAGGCTTTCGGCGGCAGGATCTGCTTTAAGAAGGCTTTATAATCGTTATCCGGGATAAAACAGATCTCCTGGCTGTCGCCTTTTTCTGCCACATGGAGGCCAAGTTCTCTTGCGATATCACGCACCTGGTCTTTGGATAACTCGCCAAGTGGAAAAATGCAGCGATCTAACACATCCGACGATACCAGCGACAGAAAATAGCTCTGGTCTTTTTTGGCATCCACCGCTTTATAAAACAGTTTGCGATTATATTCGGAAACTCCCGTGCGTACATAGTGACCTGTACTAATGAAATCTGCACCAATCTTTTTAGCAGCATCAGCAAAAAGTCCGAATTTAAGCTGTTGATTGCAGTTAATACAAGGATTTGGAGTTCTGCCACAGGAATACTCTTTTCCAAACTGTTGTATAATACATTCTTCAAATTTATCTCTTACATCTAGTACAGTAAATTCAATTCCAAACTGTTCTGCAACAGCTTTGGCATCTTCCTGAGAGGTCGGATTGGGCTGAAATTTCTCCGGAATCATCAGCATATGAATACCATGCACTTCATATCCGGCCTTTTGCAGAAGATGCACGGCTACTGAACTGTCAACACCGCCGCTCATACCCAGTGCAACTACCGGTTTTCTCTCAGCCTCAGTATTCTGTTTACTCATGTGATCCCCTCCCCTTCTCCGGTTTTTTGAATCCTTTGTAATCACGCGGATTCTCGTGATAGAACACAGCATCTGCTAAATTATTAGGCAGATACTGCTGCGGCACCCAGCCGCTCGGATCATCATGCGGATACTGATACCCCACACCATGACCAAGCTGTTTTGCTCCGGCATAGTGGCTGTCTTTTAAATGGTCGGGCACAGGACCGTTTTTTCCGCTTCGCACCTGCGAGAGTGCCGCATCAATGGCACAGATGACACTGTTGCTTTTTGGAGCTTTCGCTACATAAATAGCCGCTTCCGCTAATATAATGCGCCCTTCCGGCATGCCGATAAACTGTACTGCAGACGCTGCACTCTGCGCAACCTGTAATGCATGCGGGTCGGCAAGGCCTACATCCTCACAGGCATGAATCACAATGCGGCGCGCAATAAACATCGGGTCTTCCCCGGCATCCAGCATACGAGCCAGATAATATACCGCTGCATCCGGGTCCGAGCCGCGCATGCTTTTGATAAAGGCCGAGATGATATCATAATGATCATCACCGGTGTTATCGTACACAATCGCCGGGCGCTGAATCGATTCCTCCACGACCGATAAATCGATAACCCGCACGCCGTTTTCATCTGGACGGCTGGATAACACCGCAAGTTCCAGACCATTTAATGCAATGCGCGCGTCTCCCTGGCTGGAATTGCATAAATGATCAATAGCCTCCTGGGTTACTTCCAGTTGATATGCGCCAAATCCACGCTTTACATCTTCGCAGCTGCGGCGCAGAATCTGTTCGATATCCGATTTTTGCAGAGGCTTCAGTTCAAACACCATGGAGCGTGACAACAGCGCCGGATTTAAGCTGAAATACGGATTCTGCGTGGTTGCGCCGATTAATACAATAAGCCCCTTTTCCACCGACGGCAGAAGCGCATCCTGCTGCCCTTTATTAAAACGGTGGATTTCATCGATGAATAAAATAGTCTGCCGGCCATACATGGAGAGATTCTCCTCTGCTTTGGCAGTCACTTTGCGCAAATCTGCCACGCCGTCGGTTACAGCGTTAAGGCTTGCATAGAATTTATTGGTCACATTGGCAATCACCGAAGCGATTGTTGTTTTACCGCAGCCTGGTGTTCCCCAGAATATTAAACTGGACAGCTTGTCCGTCTCAATGGCACGGCGAAGCAGTTTTCCCGGCCCGATAATATGCTCCTGCCCTAAAATCTCGTCCAGCGTCTGTGGACGCATTCTCTGCGCCAGCGGCGCATTTTTCTGCAGTGTATCATTTTTTGCTGTTTCAAACAGACTGGTATCAAATAACGTCATATAGCATCACCTGCCTATTATTGTAGCATGTGAAGCGTTCATCCGTCTATACGCCATTTTTTTGTTAGAGCGGCGCAGATTGGGGGTA
>DAISWV010000054.1:5484-8007 GCA_036826195.1 Peptococcaceae bacterium
AAGGAGGATATCATTATGGATTTTGAAAGCGTATTAGCCATGTTAGGTGAAAATTATCAGGGCGTTCAGCTCTATACAGTGGAAAACCGGGATATGACAGACCACGAAACCACCATTGTGTATTATCAGAATAAAGAAGATGCGATTCGGGATGCCGAAGCGCTGTGGGAAAGTTTCTCTGACGATGACCGGGAGTACAAAGAAATCAGCGTACATCGCGGCGAAATTGAATACAAAGAGCAATCCGACAGCTATCGTTTTTTAGTGCTGCAGAAGTTGTACAAAGCCTACAAAAAAGTGTATGTGTGTGAGGACTTTGCTAAAGCATTCAAGGAAAAACAGAAAGCACAGCATATGGCCGACGGCATGAGTGAAAAAGATGCACTGGCACAGTCCAAAAAAGACTTCGGCGCAAAATATGCCACCCAGCCGGTTATCAAGTTCGGTATGTTCGCCGGTTATGACTATGCACCAAATGAGTAAACCTTTACCTAAGAGAGCGTGTTTATGCACCCCACTCTTCTGTTTAATGCTGGACATTGATCCCCTCAAAGAGATATGGATACAGCTATGCTTATGCTTGATTGTTTCGCTTTGCAAGACTTCGTCTTTCACGCATGAAATAATCAAGCAAATGTCCATCGTAAACAGAATTCGTTCCTGCATAATACACGCTCTCTGTTTTTTATTAATCATACAATACAATAAGAACATAAACATAAAAAAGGATGACAGCTCCGAAATTCAGGGCAGTCATCCTTTTTTTCTACTACTTAAAGGGGGTTTGGTATGTTAGATTTTAAACAGCCCGCCTAATGTACCGCTTAAACCGCCGGTTACTTCGTTCAGCGGATTATTGATACCGCTGTTTTCTTCTTTATTGTTGCTGCGGCTTGCCTTGATGATTTCATCGGCCATGCGGCTGAATGGCAGAGACTGCAGCCATACTTCGCCAGGCCCGGTCAGAGTTGCCAGGAACAGACCCTCGCCGCCTAACAGCCCGTTTTTGATATCGTTCTGTAATGCAACATCGTAATCTACCGTTTCACTCATTGCCACCAGACAGCCGGTATCAATTTTCAGCATTTCGCCAGCTTCCAGTGTTTTTTTAATAATGGTGCCACCGGCATTCAGGAACACAATGCCGTCACCGGTTAAGCGCTGCATGATAAACCCTTCTCCGCCAAATAACCCGGCGCCCAGTTTTTTCTGGAAGTGGATGCTCACATTTACACCTTTTGCTGCACACAGGAATGCGGATTTCTGGCAAATCAGTGTCTGGTCGAAGGTGTCCAGATCCACTGGAATGATTTTGCCCGGATACGGAGACGCAAAGGCCACTTTTGCAGTGCGTTGAGGGTCCGCATTCTGGAATACCGTCATAAACAGCCCTTCACCGGTTAATGCCCGTTTACCGGCACTCATCAGCATACCGCCCAGCCCTTTGCCGGCATCGGCGCCACTGCCATCACCAAAGATAGTTTCCATCTTTATATGTGCATCCATATAGTTCATTGCACCGGCTTCGGCCACTACGCTTTCGCCAGGGTCCAGCATAATTTCCACCAGCTGTAAATCATCGCCAAAGATTTCAAAATCAATCACGTCAGCTTTGGTAAAAGTGATGCCGTTTTTCTGCATCAGGTTTGGATTTGGGGCCATCGGAGCCTGCCCGCCCATCGCCTGTGGAGCAGGAGCCACCTCACCCTGCGGAGATCCGCAGTTACCACAGAATCTGCTGCCGTCAGGAAGTTGAGAACCACAATTCATACAGAATGCCATAAGTATTCCTCCTTTATCTCATCTACATTGTTTCACGTGAAACATTATTGCTGCATCAGCCCTTCCAGCTGTGTCAAATCCATATTTTCCAAGCCTTCCATGTTTTCCATCTGCTGCATCAGTTCAATCAATTCGTCCAGGCTTCCTATTTCGCCCATCATGCCACCGGTCATTTCTGCCGCATAGGCATTTACCGAATCTACCACCACAGCCGTCACCCATTGTACTACAAAGAACATGGCGATGGATAATATCAACCCGATAATCAGCCAGATTAACATTGCTTTTGCAAAATTCTTCTTGCTCTGATTTTTATTGCTTAAGGCAGTTACCAGGCAGAGAATCCACCCGATAACCGGTATTGCAAACAGCAGCATCATACCGAAATAATATCCGGTGCCTACCACACCTGTATTTGGAACCAGTGCATAAACCGGCTGTGCTGCAGGCTGCGCCTTTGCTTTTGGTGCCTGTGGTGCTGCAGGAGTCTGCATGGTATTTTGTGCTGTCTGCTGTGTGTCAAATGCCTTGCCGCAGTTTGTGCAGAACGAAGCATTATCGTTTAATTCACTGCCGCATCCGGTACAGAATCTTGCCATAGTATCACCTCGGTTTGCTTTTTTCTGATATGTTTTGTTCTAATACATTACCATTTCAGATATCACGGACGGATGACCTCCATCCGCCCGTTGTCATCCATTACATATTATTTATATAGCATCCGTCTTTTACATTTCCATC
>DAISWV010000055.1:0-7983 GCA_036826195.1 Peptococcaceae bacterium
CGGAGCAGCATTTTAAAAAGCCGGTATTTGTAACTGACTATCCAAAAGATATTAAGGCATTCTATATGCGTCTTAACGATGATGGAAAAACTGTTGCTGCTATGGATTTACTGGTGCCTGGTATTGGTGAAATTATTGGCGGCAGTCAAAGGGAAGAAAGACTGGATTTACTGGAAGCAAGAATGCAGGAACTGGGTTTAAGTCCTGAGGATTACTGGTGGTATCTGGATTTGCGCCGTTATGGAGGGACTCGGCATGCCGGTTTTGGACTCGGGTTTGAGCGCTTGATTATGTATCTGAGCGGCATTAGCAATATTCGAGATGTAATTGCTTTCCCTCGTGTGGTAAACAGTGCAGAGTTTTAAAATTATTAAATAAATCATGCAGTATGTTACGATATATAAAGAGACTTTGAGGAGGTATTCTTATGGCGAAAGAACCAAGTTTTGATGTTGTTTCAGAGGTAGACATGCAGGAAGTGAATAATGCAATCAACCAGACAGTAAAAGAGATTACACAGCGTTTTGATTTTAAAGGGACGAAAAGCACTGTAGAGATTGAAAACGGTAATGCGATAAAAATTGTGACAGAAGACGATACCAGAATGCGCAACATCGTGGATATTCTGCAAAGTAAATTTATTAAACGCGGTGTGGCAATCAAAAATCTTGAGTACGGAAAAGTGGAGCCGGCAGCTGGCGGCATGGTACGTCAGAGCATCAAAGTGAAGCAGGGCATTGATGCGGATATCGCAAAAAAAATCACGAAAGATATTAAAAATATGAAAGTGAAAGTTCAGGCTACTTTACAGGATGATCAGATTCGTGTCAGTGGTAAAAAGATTGATGATTTACAGGCCGTTATTGCTTTCCTGAAAGGTCAGGATTATGGGGTGGAACTGCAGTTTAGCAATTTCCGCTCTTAAGTTAGGAGGAAGTTGCGATGCAGTTAAATGAAAGACAGGAAAAAATTGTTGAAATTGTGAAAGCACAGGGGCCAATTACCGGTGAAAAAGTAGCAGATATGCTGCATCTGACACGTGCCTCTTTACGTCCGGATCTGGCTTTTTTGACACAGATAGGTCTTCTGGAAGCACGACCAAGAGTAGGTTATTATTATAAAGGGAAGCAGAATCCGTTTAGTTTTCATGAACAGATGAGCGGACTGAAAGTTGCTGATTATCAGTCGGCTCCGGTAACGGTAGATGAAAGTACTTCCGTGTATAACGGGATTGTTACGATGTTTGTTGAGGATGTAGGGACATTATTTGTTGTAAACGAACATCAGGAACTGGAAGGTATCAGTTCCCGCAAGGATATGCTTAAAATTGCTATTGGCAAAGCGGATATTAATCAGCTGCCGATTGGTGTTATTATGACGCGTATGCCGAATATTGTAGTGGCTTATGAGGATGAAAGTCTCTGGGATGTGGCAAAACGTATGATTGAGCATCAGATTGACGGAATGCCGGTGGTACGTAAAGGCGAAAATGGTCGTTTGAAGGTTGTTGGTCGTGTTACAAAAACAAATATCACAAAGGCATTTGTAGCACTGGGTAATCAGGATTAATTAGCATGTACTAAAAACGGAACATACAGAATGTATTGCTGCAATTCTGTATTGTTCCGTTTTTTTACGTAATAATATTTGTGTATCGTATAGATTGCTATATTGTATTTTAAGATTTTCGGTCTTTTTCATGAAAGCAGGAAGGAGAATCCTTTTTTTTTGCGAATATACATAGAATAATGTATTTTATATAGCAGTGAAAAAGAGGGTGTGTGTCATGTTAATGCGAGAAGAACTGGAAAAGTGGGAGTATCAGCAATTGTCTCCTTTTGCTGTGCGTTCTGCAGAAAGTAAAGGGAGAAAACAGTCGGAGAAACCAGATGCATTACGTACTTGCTTTATGCGTGATCGGGATCGCATTATTCATTCCAAAGCGTTTCGGCGTTTGAATCAGAAAACACAGGTGTATATTACACCGTCTGGTGATCATTATCGTACACGGTTAACGCATACTCTCGAAGTGAACCAGATTGCAAAAACCATCGGTAAAGCGCTTCGTCTCAATGAAGATTTAATTGAGGCGATTGCATTGGCACACGATGTAGGGCATACACCATTTGCGCATACTGGTGAAGAAGTTTTAAACGAATTAATGCCTGACGGGTTTCGACATAATCTAAACAGTGTAAGAGTATTAGAGAAACTGGAGCAGCATAAAGGCCAGGCTGGTCTGAATCTTTCTCTGGAGGTTCTGGATGGTGTCCGATATCATAGCGGTTATGGTTCATCCTTAACGGGAGCTTCTACGCTCGAAGGACAGATTATTCGTTTCAGTGATAAGATTGCCTATGTGCAGCATGATATTGACGACAGTATTCGTGCTGGAATTCTGAAAGAAGAAGATTTACCGCGCTGTTATACCGATATTTTAGGGCATAGTCATGGGGACCGAATCACAACTCTGGTAACAAATCTGGTGAATCATGCCCGCAGCATGATGGAAGAAATCGTATCTGGTACAGATCCGCAAACAGTGAGGAACTCTCTGCAGATTAGTTTCACAGCAGAAGTAGATGAGGCATTGAAAGGATTGCGCGCCTTTATGTTTGATAATATTTATAAGGGCGATGTCTGTGCGATGGAGAGGGAACGTGCTGCCTTAGTTGTACATTATCTGTTTGATCATTATTTAAATCATTCGGAGCAGATGCCGGAACTGTATCAGCGAATTGCGGAAGAAGAAGGAATACGACAGGGCGTATGTGACTATATTTCCGGTATGAGTGATGCATACTGTATTGCTTTATTTAAAGAGATTACAATTCCTCGTTCGTTCATTCAGACATTATAAACAGTCTGGCTCATTATGAGATTATACAAACTATCAAATTAATTTATTTCGTAAAAAAAGAGGAAATTCGACTTTTTTAGAGAATATTAAGCAAGATAAATGAAATTCGGGTGATGTTATGGCGACTGGATATATACCGCAGGAAATTCTGGATGAAATTGTCGCCCGGTGCGATATTGTTTCTGTAGTAAATGAATATGTACCGTTAAAACGGAAGGGAAGCAATTATCAGGGGCTTTGTCCGTTTCATAATGAAAAGACACCGTCGTTTTCGGTTTCACCAGGCAAGCAGATTTTTCATTGTTTCGGTTGTGGAAAAGGCGGTAATGTGTTTCGGTTTCTTATGGAAATTGAAGGCATTTCTTTTATGGAGGCAGTGGAGAAACTGGCGAAAAGAGCCAATGTTAAACTGCCGGAAAAAGAAATGACTGCAGAACAGAAACGTAGACTGGAGCAACGGAAACGTTATCTGCAGATTAACGATTTTGCTGCCAGGTACTATCATAAGGTGCTGATGGAAAGCAGTCAGGGAAAACCGTATCGACAATACTTAAAGAATCGTCAGATAGATGAAGAGGTTCTCGTAAAATTTCAGTTGGGTGCTACACCGAATGGCTGGGACAATCTGTATCAGGCTTTAAAAAAACGTGGTGTGAGTGCACAGGAAATGCTGGATTTGGGCTTAATAAGCGAGAGCCGGAAGGCAGGGCAGTATATTGACCGGTTTCGACAGAGACTGATGTTTCCGATTGCTGATGAGAAAGGCAATATTATTGCCTTTGGCGGAAGAATCATTGACAAGGATTCTAGTCCGCAAAAATATCTGAATTCTCCAGATACGCCTTTGTTTCATAAAAGTCGTAATCTGTACGGCCTTCATCTGGCTCGTAATGGAATTCGTAATGCAGATCAGGCGATTATTGTGGAAGGTTATATGGATGTTATCAGCTGTCATCAGTATGGAATTACGAATGCTGTGGCACCGCTTGGTACTGCTTTTACACCGGAACAGGGAAAGCTGCTGATGCGCAGCACCTATCAGATGGGAATTTCTTTTGATGGTGATGCTGCCGGTATAAAAGCGACTATGCGCTGCCTGGATATTTTATCTGATTTGGGATGTACGGCCCGGGTTATTCAGATTCCGAATCAGGCTGACCCGGATGAATATCTTAAAAAACATGGAAAAGAAGCATTTGAAAAGCTGATTGCAGAGGCGCAGGAGCTGGTTATGTATAAAATTGCCAGATATATGGAAACAACTAATACAGAAACCATTACCGGAAAAATGAAGGTAGTTTCTATGTTGCTTCCTGATTTGCGTAAAATGCAGAGTGCTGTGGCTCGTGAGTCTGCTATACGACAGATTAGTATTCGACTGGCAGTGAGTGAAAAAGCTATCTGGGACGAGCTGCGAAAAAATACTGAGTCTGTGGAAGTTATGAAAAAAACAGATGAGAGTTCTTTTATGCAGGAATTTAACCCTTTAATAGGGAAAATAAATGAGAATATAGAAGGAAAAATTGAAAGCAAAGTCGAAAAAAATATTTTGCACGTTCTGTTTGATCGGCCTGATTTTTTGCAGCAGGTAGAACAGTATGGGGGGACTGAGCTTTTTAGCGAGACAGCGGCAGGATTATATCAGGAATTTAAACAGAGCATTCAGCGCTGTGGAAGAGTAGACAGTGCTGGAATTGCGCAGGAAAAAGGACAATTGTTAGCCGATTTACTGATGGATGAGTTGTATATTACAGACCAGGAAAAATCCATAAACAATGCACTATGGCAATTGAAGTCTGAACGTCTGGATCAGGAATATCAGCGTCTCAGTCAAAGGCTGACTGAAAATACAAAAGTGGGGGACACAGTAGATATGCAGGAGTTGCAAGAAACATTGCAGAAACTGGATGATATTCGACGTGAGAAGAAAGAATTGGAAGCATCGAGGAAGGGGGAATAGCAGATGAATGACATGGAAATGCAGAATGAAAAAGAAAAAGTCAAAAAACTGCTGGCCAAAGGGAAGGAAAAAGGAGTTCTGTCATATGAGGAAATTATGGACAGCCTGGGCACTACCGAGCTTTCTCCTGAACAGATCGATGATATCTATGAACAGATTAGTGCTATGGGCATTAAACTGATTCACACTGATTTAGAAACTGATAAAGATGAACTCAGTGATGAGGATTTGGATATTACATTGCTAGAGACAGATGACAGTCTGATGACTGTATCTACTTTGGAGGATGATGTACCCCCAGAGGATCTGGAAGATGAGGTAATGGATCTGGATTTAAGTGTTCCGGAAGGTGTTGGTATTGACGATCCGGTACGCATGTATCTAAAGGAAATTGGCCGTGTTCCGCTGTTAAGTGCAGAGGAAGAAGTTGAACTTGCTAAACGTATGGAGCAGGGTGATGAGGAAGCGAAGAAAAAGCTGGCAGAAGCAAACCTGCGCCTTGTTGTAAGTATTGCAAAGCGTTATGTTGGTCGTGGTATGCTGTTTCTGGACTCTATTCAGGAAGGGAATCTGGGGCTGATTAAGGCTGTAGAAAAATTTGACTATGGTAAAGGTTTTAAATTCAGTACCTATGCAACATGGTGGATTCGACAGGCGATTACACGTGCTATTGCAGATCAGGCAAGAACCATTCGTATTCCAGTGCACATGGTGGAAACTATTAACAAACTGATCCGTGTTTCCCGTCAACTGCTGCAGGAACTTGGTCGTGATCCAACACCGGAAGAAATTGCGGCTGCTATGGAAATTCCAGTAGAACGAGTACGAGAAATTCAAAAAGTTGCACAGGAGCCAGTGTCTTTGGAAACACCAATTGGTGAAGAGGAAGATAGTCATCTTGGTGATTTTATTGAAGATGAAGATGCTCCTGCACCTGCGGAAGCGGCTTCCTATATCTTGTTAAAGGAACAGTTGGAAAGTGTTTTGGATACCCTGACACCGCGTGAGGAAAAGGTACTTCGTCTGCGTTTTGGTTTAGATGATGGACGCTCCAGAACTCTGGAGGAAGTAGGCCAGGAGTTTGGTGTTACCCGTGAACGTATTCGTCAGATTGAGGCAAAAGCGTTGCGTAAACTGCGTCATCCAAGCAGAAGTCGCAAACTGAAAGATTATCTTGATTAAACACAATGTATAAATAAAACAACAGGGAGCAGCATTGTTTGCTCCCTGTTGTTTATAAACTATCCGAAGTGCAGTGGATAAACGGGACGAGGCATATCTAAAAAAATCAAAAAAACTTGAAAAAAGGTCTTGACTTTTATCCTTATTGTGACGTATAATACAAAAGGCTCCTGAACAAGGGGCGAAACCTCACGGGCCTATAGCTCAGGGGTTAGAGCAGCCGGCTCATAACCGGCCGGTCCTTGGTTCGAAACCAAGTGGGCCCATTATAAATACTGTATGGCATGTTGGAGAAGGGGCTTAACTCACCAGCCTTTCACGCTGGCATTCACGGGTTCGAATCCCGTACATGTCATTCATTTTGGGAGTTTAGCTCAGCTGGGAGAGCGTCTGCCTTACAAGCAGGATGTCGGCGGTTCGATCCCGTCAACTCCCATTTAGAAAAATGGTGTCGCATTGGCGGCACCATTTTTTCGTTATATCAGTTTTTCTCTGGTATAATGAGTATCGGCAGGGAAACACTAAAGTAAGATTGAAGAATAGTGAAAAGATGTTAATGGTATTATGAAAAACGATAATTATACAATCAGACAGTTCGGGAGGTTGAATTACTAATGATTAAGATTATCACGAAAACACCACAGGAACTGGAATATCTGGGGAGTCGAATGGCAGAACTTATGGAGCCTGGAGATTTTATTGCACTGGATGGAGATTTAGGTGCAGGAAAAACACTGATGACACAGGGAATGGCCAAAGGTCTGGGGGTAAATGAGGAAATTGTTAGCCCTACTTTTACCATTATACATGAATATGAAACAGGTCGGCTGCCATTATATCATATGGATGTGTATCGTTTAAAACATCCTGATGAAATGTATGATCTAGGTTATGAAGAATATTTTTATGGCGAAGGTGTTACCGTGGTGGAATGGGCAAAGATTATTGAACCGCTACTGCCTGATGAACATCTTGCAATGGAGATTCTGGTTGTACCGGAAGGGCGAGAATTATGTTTTATCCCCCATGGTATTCGCTATGAGCGTTTGATAGAGGAGTTGACAGGTTGTGATTATTCTAAGTATCGATAGTTCCACACCAGTTGCCGGCATTGCTGTTTCTGATGATAAACAGCTGCTGGGCGAGATCACATTAAATACAAAGAACACACACTCAGAAAAATTAATGCCGCTTGTAAAACATCTGCTGGATGAATTAGGCCTTTCTGTGGGTAACCTGGATGCAATTGCAGTTACCCAGGGCCCTGGTTCTTTTACAGGCCTGCGTATCGGTATGGCAACTGCGAAAGGTCTTGCACAGGGTGCTGGCAAAAAACTGATCGCAGTACCGACACTGGATTGTCTGGCACAGAATCTGTTACATTATCCAGGTATCATCTGCCCAATCATGAATGCACAGAAAAAACAGGTATATACGGCTATTTATCGCAGCGGCAGGGAAAAACTTGAGCGATTAAGTGATTATCAGGCTATTGCGGCAGAGCAGCTGGCGGCACAGCTGAAAGAACTGAACGAAGATGTCTGGTTTGTAGGTGATGGCGTGGCCGCCTTTGCAGATCTGTTTCAGGAACTGTTAGGCGATGCGTGCCGTTTTGCTGATGGTCATAATATTCTGCCAAGAGCCGGAGCACTGGCTATGCTGGCTGCAGAACGTGCAGAACAGGAACTTTTTGATGATTTGTATCAGGCTGAACTCATTTATATTCGGAAATCGGAGGCGGAAGTGCAATGGGAAGCGCGTCAACAGAACCAGAACAGCTGATAGATGAAGTGCTGGAAGGTTCCGAATCGTTAGCTATTGCGGAAGAGGTATTTGTATGCCTCATGGAGCCAAAACATATTGCCGGAGTCTGCGAAGTTGAGAATAAAAGTTTTGCAGTGCCATGGACAGAGCGCATGTTTTATGATGAATTGAAAAATCCATTGGCTCGTTATGTGGTGCTGTTAGATAAGCAGAATCC
>DAISWV010000056.1:0-7927 GCA_036826195.1 Peptococcaceae bacterium
GAAGTTCCCAGCCGCCAATCGGCGAGTTTGTGGAAGCCTACAAAAAATATGCCGGTAAAAAAATTCTGAATATTGCCATGGCAGACGGGCTGTCCGGGACATACCTGACCGGCTGCGGGGCAAAAGAAATTGCAGAAAACAAAGACGACCTTGTCGTGTACAATACAAGAACTCTGTGCGGGCCGCACCGTTATCTGGTGCAGAGAGCGCACCAGATGGCACAGGCCGGCAAATCTATGGCAGATATCATTCTGATGCTGGATGAAGGCACCAGCAACTGTGAGTCGTTCCTGATTGCACAGGACTTTGGCTTTTTACGCCGCGGCGGTCGTTTAACACCGCTGGCAGCAAAATTCGGCGAAGCACTGCAGGTGAAACCGCTGCTGTGTCAGACTTCCGACGGCAAACGCCTGGATGCTTACGGAATCAGCCGTACAATTAAAGGGGCGGCCAAAAAAGTGATGCATCATTTCCAGAAAAAAGTTCCGGCCGGTGGAGAAAAATATCTGATTTCGATTTCGCATGCCAGAGCGCCGAAAGATGCGCTGGAGATTGCGCATGTTCTGAAAGATGCGTTCAGCAAAGCAAAAGTAGAGATTATTGATTTATCGCCTGCTTTTATTACGCAGGGTGGGCCGGGCTGTATTGCAATTCAGTATATTAAAATGGTATAACACATGATTTCAAGCAGAATCAGACTCTGAAACAAGGGTCTGGTTCTTTTTTAATGCAGGAAAGAAGGAAATTTCTAAAATCTGGATAATTATAAAAGGGAACGGATAATCAGATTTTCAGGAGGATGTATGATGAAAAAGACACAGTCGAAAACAGAAAAACAAAAAACAGCAGGCTCCACAGCCTATGCATTTTTACTGGCCCTTGTGCTGATGGGACTATCACTGCTTTTAAAAGAACCCTTCGGCTGGCATACGCTGCGATATGCACTTCTGGGCGTACTGCTGCTGGTTATCAGCATCATTGATTATCGCAGCTTTATTATTCCGGATGAACTGCTTATAGCGGCTTTGGTGCTGTATGTGCCTCTGTCGCTGCTGGCAGGGGATTCGTTTTTGCAAATTGGATGGCATCTGACACTGCAGGGTGTGCTGGCTTCCCTTCCTCTTTTATTGTTTGTGCTGGCGGCAGATTACATAACCGGTATGGAAACCATGGGCTTTGGTGATATCAAGCTGTTTTATGTGCTGGGTGTATATATGGGGGCGCAATATGCCTGGCTGACGCTGTTTGTTGCATGTATTGTGGCGCTTCTATGGAATGTACTGCTTCTGCGTGGCAAAAAGAATCAGCCGTTTCCGTTCGGGCCATCGATTTCTGCAGCGGCCTGGCTTGTCATAATCTGGGGCAGACCTGTGCTGGAGTGGTATATTCAGCTCTGGATGTAAAAATACCGATTCTCTGCTTGTTTCTCTCTACGAATTTTGTTATTATAAAAGGTAGAACATTTTAAGGGGGAACAGCGAGATGAAAAATTCAAATTTCGTAATTATTACCGGTTTATCCGGCGCTGGGAAAAGTAACGCCGTAAAAGTTTTTGAGGATATGGGCTATTTCTGTATTGATAATCTGCCGGCTCCGCTGATTCCAAAGTTTGCCGAACTGTGTCTGCAGTCTGATGGCAAAGTTAGTAAAATTGCGCTGGTAATCGATATTCGCGGGGATTTATTTCTGGATGCACTGAACCAGAACCTGAACGAACTGAATAATATGAATATTCCGTATCAGATTCTATTTTTAGAAGCATCGGATGATATTCTGATTCAGCGCTTCAAAGAAACACGCCGCAATCATCCGCTGAGCCCGCAGGGCACCATCAGTGAAGGAATTCGACTGGAACGTCAGAAACTCAGCGAACTGCGCGGTCGTGCTCATAAAATTATTGATACCTCCCGGTTAAAAGCCAGTGAACTGCGCAGTGAGCTTCGCAGCCAGTGGGCCGAAATATCCAGCGGCCTGTCGGTCAGCATTATCACCTTTGGCTATAAACATGGGATTCCAATCGATACCGATTTATTAATGGATGTACGGTTTATTCCGAATCCGTTTTATATTCCGGAACTGCGCCCATTGACCGGACGTGATCCGGCTGTACAGGAATATGTGTACGGTTCGGCGGAAAGTCAGGAGTTTCTCCAGAAATACACGGATTTGCTGAAATTTCTGCTGCCGAATTACAGCAAAGAGGGAAAAACCCATATTACCATCGGCATTGGATGCACCGGCGGGCAGCATCGCTCCATTGCACTGGGTATCAAAATCGGACAGATTCTGGAGCAGGAAGGCTATACTGTAAACGTGAAGCACAGAGATAACTGAGGAGGCGAGTATCATCGAGAAACAGCCTGCTTGTAAAAAATGGAAACTAGAAAACAGCCGCAGAGAATATAATCACTGGCGCACTCTGGAACAGGGGCCGCGGATTGTGGTAATCGGCGGAGGAACCGGGCTGTCGGTGCTCTTGCGGGGTTTAAAAGAATACAGCAGCAATATTACCGCTATTGTAACGGTTGGCGATGATGGCGGAAGCTCCGGCCGTATTCGGGAGGAGTTCGGCATGGTGCCGGTGGGCGATGTACGCAACTGTATTGTTGCCTTATCGGATCGCGAGGATCTGATGGAGCAGATTTTTGACTACCGGTTTAAACAGGGCGAGGGGCTTGACGGTCACAGCCTTGGCAATCTGCTTTTAGTAGCTATGTCACATCTGACAGGCAGTTTTCATGATGCGGTGACGGATATCAATGAGGTATTGCAGATTCGCGGCAGAGTGCTGCCGGTAACCGATGAGCCGATTACCCTGAAAGCGATTCTGGACGATGACACCGAAATAATCGGCGAAAGCTGCGTGTCACAGGCAAAACGGCCGATTGTACGGCTTACCATTGAGCCGGAGGATGTGCAGCCGCTGGATGAGGCTCTGGAGGCTATTGCTCGTGCAGAAGCCATTGTGCTGGGGCCGGGGAGCCTGTTCACCAGTATTATTCCGAATCTTCTGGTGGATGGCATTGTAGAGGCTATTTTAAACAGTCCTGCGATGAAGTTTTATGTATGCAATGTAATGACCCAGGCCGGGGAAACCGATAATTTCACAGCGGAGGATCATCTGCTTTCGCTTCTGGAACACGGCCGCAAGGGCATTGTGGATTATATTATTGTAAATAATCATGCTGCTATGAATCAGGAAATTCTGCAGCGGTATGCCGAGGAAGGCGCTGCACCGGTTACCTATAAAAAAGACCAGCTGGAACTTTTGAATGTACGTGTGGTGGAGGCAGATCTGCTGAACGAGCAGCATGTACTGCGCCATGATTCGGTTCAGCTGGCAGAAACCATTATGGATACCATTTATGACGGCTACGGTTTCTGGGGGTCTTATGGCTGGCGGCATAACTATAAAGCGGTGAAAAAGAAAAACCGCCGTCTGCGTAAATCGTTAGCTGTCAATCAGAAACAGAAAGCACGAAAATAAGCAGTACAGGAAAGTAACGATAGTAAGTAATGAAAGAACAAGGTGTAAGAAATGTCTTTTTCCAATGAGATAAAAAATGAACTGGCCCACATGGAACACGACAAAAAGTGCTGCGAAATTGCAGAACTGGCCGGGCTGGTGCGTATGGACGGCACGATTCTGATCGGCAGCCGCAAAGGCATCGGGCTGGAACTGGTGACTGAAAATGCTGCTGTGGCCCGCAAGGCATTTAAAGGTTTAAAAAAGCTGTTCCAGGTGGAGACCGAAATCACCGTGCAGCGTCGTACCAGGCTGAAAAAAAATAATGTGTATCTGGTGCGTGTACCCGGGCAGCCAAAAGTGATGGAACTGCTGGATACATTGGGTTTGACAAAAGACGGCCTGATGTATAATCCGGAAATCAGCGATGCACTGGTAAAAAAAGAATGCTGCAAACGCAGTTATCTGCGTGGTGTTTTTTTAGGTGCCGGTTCTCTCAGTGATCCAATGAACAGTTATCATCTGGAGATTGTGGCCAACAGCGAGGAATATGCCAGTTCTCTGGTAAAGCTGATTGAGAATTTCGGGCTGCATCCAAAAATCAGCAGCCGAAAAAATGTCCTGCTGGTATATCTAAAAGAGAGTGAACAGATTGCCGATTTCTTAAATGTAATCGGTGCGCATCAGGCGCTTCTGGAGCTGGAGAATATCCGTATTCAGAAAGAGGTTCGCAACCAGGTAAACCGTCTGGTAAACTGTGAAAGCGCCAATATGAACAAAACCATTGATGCGGCAGTACGCCAGAAAACCAACATTGAGCTGATACAGAAACATTACGGGCTGGAACAGCTCAACGAAGGGCTGCGGGCTGTAGCCGAAGCACGGCTTAATTATCCGGAAATCAGTCTGAAGGAGCTGGGGTCTGTGATGGATCCGCCGCTTGGAAAATCAGGCATTAATCATCGTATGCGCAAGCTGGAGGAACTGGCTGATGAATTGCGTGCCAAAGGCTACAGAGATGAAGATTAAACCTGCGTTAAGGTAAAGTAAGGAGGGATACCATGTCGCACATCTGGAGACAGCTTTGTACAGTTGCCACCATTGTCCTGCTTGTGCTGATTCTGCTTGTAAGCCAGTTTGGTTCACCGCTGGCAGGGAGACTGATGGAGCGGCAGGTGTATCAGTATTTGCAGAAGCAGGGCCATGGGGAAGAAGACATCCGTGATATTACAGTGACGTATCATCCGGGTGAACGGAATGTATATATATCTGAAGTGGCATTTCGTGATCATGGCGGCTATACGCGCTACTATATTTACAATAGCGATAAAGAAATTCAGGAACTGGAACGAATCAGCAGATAGTACCTGGAATAATGTGTATCAGGCGGCAGTCAGCAACAACGGCTGCCGCTTTTCTGTGCAGAAAAAGAGCCGGTACTCCTGTATCTGCATATTAGCATGGGGTAACTTAAAACCTCATAAGCTGAAAAAATACTATCATAACTATTTTTTGCATGAGTAGCATTGCAATATTATGGTTATGGTGATAAAATACAATGCAGACTGGAAACAGTCATTGTAAGACAAGGAGGAACTTTTTGTGAATTTAAACGATAGTTATAAAGATCATACCTATCGGGTAGCAGCGGTAAACGGGCTGGAACTTCCAGTGGAACGCCGCCTGGAAGCACTGGGACTGACCGAGGGTACCAGCATAACCGTATTAAATAAAAAAAACAAAGGGGCTGTCATTGTAAAAGTGCGCGGCACCCGTTTTGCAGTGGGAAACAACATTGCTGCCGGAATTCAGATTGAGGAGGCAGCAGGTGTATGAAAGAAGTAGTTAATATTGGGTTTATCGGGAATCCAAACTGCGGGAAAACCACACTGTTTAATGCCTACACCGGAGCGCGGCTCAAAGTGGCAAACTGGCCGGGTGTAACAGTAGAGAAAAAAGAAGGTTCCATGCAGTATCACGGTCATGAATTCAAACTGGTGGATCTGCCGGGGATTTACAGCCTGACTTCCTACACTATGGAGGAAAAGGTGTCTCGCGAATTTATTTTAAGCGATGATGCGGATGTGATTATTGATATTGCGGATGCCTCTGCGTTAGAGCGCAATCTGTATCTGACTCTGCAGCTTATTGAGCTGGGGAAACCGGTGGTGCTGGCACTGAATATGATGGACATTGTGGAAGAACGGGGCATGGAAATTGATATGCATCGTCTGCCGGAAATGCTGGGTATCCCTGTTGTGCCGGTATCGGCTCGTAAGAAACGCGGTCTGGATGTGCTGATGCATGCGGTTGCGCATCATCACCATGAAGAAGACAACGAAAATGTGATGCTGGTGCATGATCATGACGATATGGAGGAACAGAGCCTTCATCCGCATGACCACCATGCGGAATATGCCATGGTGTACAGCGATTTAATTGAAGACAAAATTGATTTAGTAAGCGATGAACTGAAAAAACGGTATCCGGAAATAAAAAATTACCGCTGGCATGCGCTGAAACTGCTGGAACAGGATGCCGACATTATGGCAAGATATCCGGTGGACATGCCGGATGTGCTGGACCGCAGCTACGAAAAGGATATTATCAATCAGAAATATGATTTCATCGAGGAAATTATCAGTGAAGTGGTAATGAACAAAGAACAGAAGGCGGAGCGTACCGATAAAGTGGATGCAGTGCTGACCCATTCCTTCTGGGGTGTACCAATCTTTTTAGGTGTTATGGCGCTGGTGTTTGCGCTGACCTTCACCATCGGTGACGGCATTAAAGGTGCGGTTGTAGAGCCTGCCATTGAATGGTGTTCGAACGGGATTCTTAATGTTCTGACAGTCTTAAGTGTAAACGATGTTCTGACCTCTCTGATTATCGACGGGATTGTAGCCGGGGTAGGCACTATTTTAACCTTCCTGCCGAACATCTTTATTCTGTTCCTGGCGCTGGCCTTTCTGGAAGACAGCGGCTATATGGCTCGTGTAGCTTACGTTATGGATGGGATTATGGGCCGTCTGGGCTTATCCGGCCGTGCGTTTATTCCTATGCTGCTGGGCTTCGGCTGTACCGTGCCTGCGGTTATGGCATCCCGTGCGCTGGAAGACCCGCGTGACAGACGTAAAACCATCCTGATTACCCCATTTATGAGCTGCAGTGCAAGACTGCCGATTTATGTTGTATTTTCGCAGATGTTCTTTGGCGACAAGGCTATGATTGCCGCTTACTCCATGTATATTTTAGGGATTGCAGTAGCGCTGATTACCGCATTTGTCCTGAAACTGATGGACAAAAAAGAAAGCCGGAACAATCTGTTAATTGAACTGCCGGAATATAAAGCGCCAAATGCATACAGCATTGCCATTTATGTATGGGAAAAAGTAAAAGACTATGTAACAAGAGCCGGTACGGTTATCTTTGTGGCATCCATTCTGATGTGGGTACTGCTGAACTGCGGCCCGAATGGCCTGGCAGATGATATGAGCCAGAGCTTCGGTGCAATTGTGGGCAGTGTTCTGGAACCGGTATTTGCTCCAATCGGTCTGGGCTACTGGCAGATTGTTGTGGCACTGCTTTCCGGTTTAGCGGCAAAAGAAGTTGTTGTATCCAGCTGTGGTGTTCTGTTTGGCATCAACAATCTGAACTCCGATGCCGGTATGGGTGACATGGTAGCCATTCTGGCAGCTATGGGCTTTGGTGCCGTTAACGCCTACGCATTGATGACATTCTGTCTGCTGTACACACCATGTACCGCAACACTGGCAACCATTAAGCGTGAATCGGGCAGCTGGAGCTGGACCATTCAGGCAATGGTGTTCCAGCTGGCAGTGGCATGGGTGGTAACCTTTATTGTGTACCACATTGGTATGCTCTTTGTGTAAGGAGGGCATCCTATGGAAGCTACCATTCTCATCGGCGCAGCTATTGTACTCTACAGCGGCTGGGTGATCTACCGCAAATACAAACAGTATAAAGCAGGCAATTACTGCAGCTGCGGCTGCGGAAGCTGCTCTTCCAAAGGTAAATGCGGCAAAATAGAATAGTAAGTATTAAACCCCGACTGGAGATAATCCGGCCGGGGTTTTTGGTGTTCTGGTGGCATCGGAATACGGTAGAAAATACCTGCCAACACGTCTTTACAGGTATTTTTATTTTGCTGATTCCACAAATGCTTATATATTTATAATATTATAAAACATTAATAAAACACTAAAACATAAAAACATAATAAAACATGAAAAACACTGTAAACATAATAAACATAAAGCGTGTCATCTCGACTACGGTGCTGCGCACCTTCGCTCGAAATGACAAAAGCGTTGCCTTCTGGTTGGGTGCTCGAAATGACAAAAACGGCAAAAATGCCTTATTTATTTTTAACAAAATCCGTGAAAGGTACTGGTTAAGCGGAAAACTTTTTTGCAAAGTGCCTTATTTATGGTTTTTATC
>DAISWV010000057.1:0-7908 GCA_036826195.1 Peptococcaceae bacterium
TAAAAAAAGAGGGTCTCTCTGACTGGATTGAAGTGGCTTCTGCTGCTACCAGCCGGGAGGAAATCGGCAATGATGTGCACTATGGCACCAAAGCAAAACTGGCGGAGGTCGGGGTGCCATGTCCAAAACGGGCAGCCCGGCAGATGACAAAGGCAGATTATGCCGAATATGATTATCTGATTGGCATGGACCACTATAATATCAGCAACATGACACGAATTGCTGGCGGCGATGATGAACATAAAATTCATCTGCTGCTGGAATATGCCGGTGAAACGGGGGATATTGCCGACCCATGGTATACAGGTAATTTTGATGTGACGTATGATGATGTTCTGCGAGGCTGCAAAGGGCTGTTAAAGGCCATCCAGACCAGTGTAGAATAAGATAAGCGCAGTTACGATAAAAGACAACGTCCTTTTCACAGACGTTGTCTTTTTGTTTTGCTTCTATTATATATATGTTGTGTATATGAGATACATGGTGCCAGTATTTGTTCTGGTTCTAAAAGTTCCACAAATCCTCGGGCTGTGCGTGTTCCAGGGAATGAAGCACTTTGCGGTTTAAATCAGGATACTGCATGCGAATTATTTTGAGGAGCTCTTTTATATCCTGCCGCTTTGTCTTGTGATCAACAGGGCATGTGTTTTTCATTGGCTCCATCTGTTCCCGTTCTGCAATGCGGATACAGGTTTCCTCGTCCAGATAGACAAGTGGCCGGATAATAGAAATACTGCGGTCTTCATAATCGATGCGGGGAGCAAACACTTCGTAGCGACCGCCATGAAGCAGGTTTAGAAACAGCGTTTCTGCAACGTCATCGGCATGATGGCCGAGTGCAATTTTACGGCAGCTGTTTTTTTCCGCCCATTGCAGAAGTGCACCGCGGCGAAGCCTGCTGCATAATGCGCATGGGTTATCGATTTGTTCACCTTCTGGAAAGATTGCCTGCGCGATGCAGGATTTTTCGAATGCAAGTGGAATAGACAAGTTAGAACAGAGTTTCGACATGAACTGCATATCCTGATCGGGCCAGCCGCAGTCAATATGTACGGCGTGAATGGTAAAGTCAAGGTGGGAGTATTTCTGCAGTTGATGCAGAATCCAGAGCAGAACAAGGCTGTCTTTTCCGCCGGATAATGCCACCGCTACCCGGTCACCCGATTCTATCATATTATATTGTCTGATTGCCTGTTTCACTTTGCTTAAAAACCATTTGCTGTCGTTTTTCTGCATAAACGGACCTCCGTTCTGGAGAATTTTCTGTGTCAGTATACCACAGAACCGGCATAAAATACAGAATAAGATAGGAAGGAACTTGACAATTTACGAGACTCTCCTATAATATTGAATTAATTCCGTCCATTCTGGAGGTGGTAAACATTGAAATTTAACATGGTGAATGATGATAAGCTGCAGATTATTATCAGCAAAGAGGATATGGAAAAGCATGATATGCAGAAATGGGACCTGACACCGCATAATCCGGATGCACAGAAACTGTTTTATGAGATCATGGAACAGGCAAGGGAAGCATGCGGTTTTGATGTAGGGAATAATGCACAGCTGATGATTGAGGCATATCCTATGACTGGGGAAAGTCTGCTGCTTACTGTAACAAAACTGAAAGGCGGTCAGCCGCGTTTACCGTTTGATCTGGATATCGACGAGTTTGGGCAGGCGCTTTTAGAAGAGCTTGGCCGAATAGATGAAGAACTGCCGGTAGTTGCAGACGAAGAGGCTGTATATCGGTTTGAAACCTTAGAAGATGTCATTCAGGCAGCACATTTGCTGAAACTGTCTTATGATGGCGACAGTCAGCTGCTGCGCTATAAAACCGCCTACTATCTGGTTTTGAGAGAAAAAGAATGGCTTACCGATTCCGGTATAGCCGTTTTAACGGAATTTGGTGATGAAATCCATACCGTATCGGCCTTTTTTGCAGAGCATGGTCAGACGGTAATGGCGGAACGTGCCCTTGAGATTCTTGCAGCATTGTAAATCATCTGTGGTGAAATTTACGATGCCGTTGCAATTTGTTGTAGCTGGAATTGGGAGAGCAGTTTTTGATTGGTATGACTGCTCTTTTTTTACGCGTTTCAGAAGAATATGAGCGATATGTATAATATCTGCCGAAGAAAACAGAATAGAAGTGACTGGAGAGGATTCTGCTTATGAGAGAAAAGGCTATCTGGGCTGTACTGCACAAATCCTGGGAGGAGAGTCAGAAGCATGAGCGTTTATTGAAAACCATTCTGATGAACATCTCAGGGGAACAATTATGGAGCGCTCCGGAACAGGAATTACGACATCAGTTTCCTGATGTTCCTGTAGAAGTGTGGCGCTGTTTTGTGAAAAGGCGGGCCGGCACAGACCTTTCAAAAGTCGAATCTTATCTGAATTTGAACAAAATTGACATTTTACTGTATTCCATGCCAGAATATCCGTCAATCTTACGGGAAATTCATCAGCCTCCTGCTATTTTATACAAAAAGGGGACGCTGTCGTTAAATGATATGCCTGAGTTATCGATTGCAGTTGTTGGAAGCCGTAAAGCGGATGCTTATGGACTGCGTGCCGCCGAAGAACTGGGACGTGATTTGAGCCGGGCGGGTGTCTGTGTAATAAGCGGATTAGCTCGTGGAATTGATGCGAAAGCGCATGAAGGGGCGCTCAAAGGACAGGCAGGAACCATAGCGGTGCAGGGCTGCGGGATTGACCGTATATACCCGAAACAGAATACAGCACTGTCTGAAGAGATTCTCTCCCATGAGAGAGGATGCATTATTACGGAGTTTCCGTTAGGAAGCGAGCCTCTAGCATGGCATTTTCCTCAGCGGAATCGTATTATCAGCGGACTGGCGCGCGGTGTTGTGATTGTGCAGGCCGCGGTGAAAAGCGGAGCGTTTATCACAATTGAAACAGCGTTGGAACAGGGTAAGGATGTATTTGCCGTGCCCGGTCAGATTTATAATCCGTTATCCGCAGGGCCGCACCGGTTTTTACAGGAAGGTGCAAAACTTACCATATCGGTAAATGATATTTTGGAAGAATACCAGTATAAGCCAATGACGCTGTTTCCGGAACTGGAAGCCCATGTTTCGGAAGAACAGAATACGGAAAACGAAGAAAAACAGGAGCCTGTGTCTTTAGTCTCCTTGAATGAAGAAGAATCCTGTGTTTTGCAGTATATTACTGCGGAACCGGTTACCATAGAAGAGCTTGCATATCTGTGCCGAATGCCGATAGCCCAGCTGATGCCGATTTTAAGCATGCTGGAGCTGTACGGCCTTGTGCAGCAGATGATTGGACGCAAATATATCAGAATAGGGTGAGGTGTTCGTTTTGGGAAAAACGTTAGTGATTGTGGAATCCCCATCAAAAGCAAAAACCATCGAGAAGTTCCTTGGCAAAAATTATGAAGTGCTGGCATCGCTGGGGCATGTTCGCGATCTCCCGAAAAGTCAGTTTGGCATCGATGTGGAAAATGACTTTGAAGTGAAATATATTACCATTCGCGGGAAAGGTGACAAAATAAAAGAACTGAAGAAAGCAGCATCCAAAGCTGATCGCGTCCTTCTGGCATCGGACCCGGACCGTGAAGGGGAAGCCATCGCCTGGACTCTGATGGAAACATTAAAAATTGATCCAGAGGAAAAGTGCCGTATCGAATTTAACGAAATCACAAAAGAAGCCGTAAAAACGGCGGTAAAACATCCGCGGCAACTGGCATATAATCGTGTATATTCTCAGCAGGCACGTCGTGTACTGGACCGTTTTATCGGTTATCAGTTAAGCCCGCTGTTATGGCGCAAAGTGAAAAAAGGGCTTAGTGCCGGCCGTGTACAGTCGGTAACGGTACGCATGATCTGTGAGCGTGAAGAGGAAATCAACAGCTTCATTCCAGAGGAATACTGGACACTGGATAATACCTTGTCGACAGGTTCCAGCAAAATGAATGCAAAACTGAGCAAAATAGGCGGCAAAAAGGCCGAAGTCACATCGGAAGCAGAAATGCAGGCTATTCTGGATGATTTGAAAGGCGCGTCTTACGAGGTTGCGGATCTGAAGGTGCAGAAAAAATCGAAAAACCCTGCAGCTCCGTTTATTACCAGCAGTCTGCAGCAGGATGCCTACCGCAAACTGAACTTCACTGCAAAAAAAACCATGCGTGTTGCTCAGCAGCTGTATGAAGGGATTTCGATTGGAAAGGGCGGTGCAGTCGGTTTGATTACCTACATGAGAACCGACTCTACACGTATTGCTGATGTGGCAAAAGCCGATGCGGCCAGCTTTATCAAAGAGCGTTACGGCGAATCCTATCTGCCGAAAGCGCAGAAGGAATACAAAAACAAGAACAATGCGCAGAATGCCCACGAGGCAATTCGTCCAACCTATGTGGATAAAACACCGGAGTCTATCAAAGAGTATCTGACCAATGAACAGTACAAACTGTACAAGCTGATCTGGGAACGCTTTGTTGCAAGCCAGATGGCATCGGCTCAGCTGGAGCAGACTACCATTCTGACCCGTTCCGGGAAATATGATTTTACCACAAGCGGCACCATTGTAACCTTTAAAGGCTATATGGAAGTGTACGAAGAAAGCAAAGATGATGATGGCGAGGATAATCAGAAACTGGTACCGGTGGAAATCGGCCAGCAGCTGAAATCGGAAAAACTGCTTCCAAAACAGCATTTTACACAGCCGCCTGCCCGTTATACCGAGGCTACGTTAATCAAAGCACTGGAGGAAAAGGGTATCGGCCGTCCAAGTACCTATGCACCAACCGTGGAAACTGTTCTGGCGCGTAATTATGTAGTACGTGAAGCAAAACAGTTTTATCCGACGGAGCTGGGTATTCTGGTTGTGGATTTGCTGAAAGAACACTTCCCGGATATCATCGACGTGAATTTTACTGCCGGTATGGAAAACAAACTGGATGGTATCGAAGAAGGCGAGTACGAATGGAAAGCTGTTGTACGTGATTTCTATGAGCCATTCTCTCGAGAACTGGCAGCTGCTGAAGAAAAAATCGGCCAGATCAAAATTGAAGATGAAGTCACCGATGAAATCTGTGAAAAATGCGGCCGTAATATGGTGATTAAAATGGGCCGTTTCGGCAAATTCCTGGCATGTCCTGGTTTTCCGGACTGCAGCAATGCCAAACCGCTTCTGGAAAAAATCAATGTCACATGCCCGGTTTGCGGAAAAGGTGATGTGGTATTACGTCGCAGCAAAAAAGGGAGAACCTTTTATGGCTGCAGCGATTATCCGGAATGTGACTTTGTAAGCTGGGATCGTCCAACCGGAGCAAAATGTCCAAAATGTGACGGTATCATGGTAGAACGCAATACCAGAAAAGGAAAACTTGTAATCTGCAGTAATAAGGAGTGTAACTTTGAACCAGATGAACAGCCAAACAAACAGTCAGACAACACCAATGAAGAAAGTTAATATTATCGGAGCGGGACTTGCCGGCTCCGAAGCAGCATGGCAGCTTGCACAACGTGGAATTCCTGTTCGTTTATATGAAATGCGCCCGAAAAAATATTCCCCGGCACATCACACCGATGCATTCGGTGAACTGGTATGCAGCAATTCGCTGCGTGCCAATAATATTGAAAACGCAGTAGGCCTTTTAAAAGAAGAGATGCGTCGTTTAGATTCGCTGATCATGAAATGTGCTGATGATAATCAGGTGCCTGCCGGAGGAGCACTGGCTGTAGACCGTGAAAAATTCTCCGCACAGATCACAGAAACTATTAAACAGCATCCGCTGATTGAGATTATCTATGAGGAAGTAACTACCGTTCCGGAAGATGAAATTACGATTATTGCAACCGGTCCATTAACCGAAGGGGCAATGGCGGATTATGTAAAACAGGTGACAAGTCAGGATGATTTATATTTTTATGATGCAGCGGCACCAATTGTGACAGCAGAATCGATTAATTATGAGAAAGCGTTCTGGGCATCTCGTTATGACAAAGGGGATGCGGATTATCTGAACTGCCCGATGACGGAAGAAGAATATAACCGGTTTTATGATGCACTGACCACAGCAGAGTTAATTGAGACAAAAGAGTTTGAAAAAGAGAAATTCTTTGAAGGCTGTATGCCAATTGAAGCTATGGCAAGCCGCGGTCGTCAGACATTGTTATTCGGTCCGATGAAACCGGTAGGGCTTGTGGATCATCGTCGTGAAGAGGAAGAATTTTACGCTGTTGTACAGCTGCGTAAAGATAATCAGGAAGGCACACTGTTTAACATTGTAGGGTTCCAGACCCGTATGAAATGGGGCGAACAGAAACGGGTTCTGCAGATGCTTCCTGGCCTTGAACATGCAGAAATTGTTCGTTACGGCGTTATGCATCGCAACACTTTTGTAAACTCTCCAATTGCACTGGAATCTACCTGTCGCATAAAAAGCAGAGAACAGCTGTTTTTAGCCGGTCAGATTACTGGTGTAGAAGGCTATGTGGAATCCACAGCCAGCGGTTTAGTGGCAGGGATTAATGCAGCGCGCATGTATCAGGAACAGGAGCTCATTAAATTCCCTCTGACTACTGCCATTGGCGGTTTAATGAACTATATTGTAACTGCTGACAGCAAACACTTCCAGCCAATGAATGTAAACTTCAGTCTCATTCCTCCTCTGGAAGGGAAAAAAATCCGCAACAAGAAGGAAAAGAATGCAATCATCGCCCAGCGCGCACTGAACGATTTAGATGCATTCATTCAGCAGGAACTGAAAGCGGAGTAAATATACTGCAATATCATACAAGTTAGCAGGCAGACAGCTGTTACAATTTTTTATAACGATACGAAAAACCGGTCAGTCGGCACAGAATGTATAGAACGAATTCTCTTTACGATGGACATTTGCTCTGTCCATACATTTTTGAGTATGACAATGTCCAGCATTAAAGAGAAGAGTGGCTATACATTTGTCCGACTGGCCAATCTCTACATATCAGATTAGCCGAAAGGAGCTGACAGCCAATGCAAGACCATCCGTACAGTTTCTATCTTCAGGAATTTCTGAACTGGCTGCAGAACGAAAAAGGAAGCTCCGCACATACTATCACAGCGTACAGAAAAGATCTGGAGCAGTTTGGTGAATTTCTGGAAGAACAGAATATGAATCTGGAGGATCTGGAATATCGGGATTTGCGCTATTATATGGCAAGTCTGCAAAACGGTCAGGAACTGAAAAAAACAACGCTCAGCCGAAAAACAGCAGCGCTTAAAAGCTTTTGCAGGTATCTGAACCGGGAAGGATGGATAGAACGCAATCCGGCAGACCTTCTCTCTGCACCTAAAAAAGAGAAACATCTGCCGCCGGTTATTAACGAGATTGATATGAGTTCGTTTCTGGATGAGTTTCTTACAGGACATGGCCCGCTTCAGCTTCGTGACAAGGCATTGTTTGAATTGCTCTACAGTTCCGGCCTTCGTGTGTCTGAACTGGTTGCGCTGGATGTAGATGCCGTTGGAAAGCAGAAAGGAATCCTGCGTATTTTCGGGAAAGGCAGCAAGGAGCGGATTGTTCCAGTAGGCGAACAGGCACAGGTCGCAATTGAGCATTACCTGGAAAGCGGTCGACCGCATCTGCTCCGAACCGAAGAACAGGCGCTGTTTTTAAATCAGCAGGGTGGAAGACTAACCGCCCGCGGTGTAGAGTATATTCTGGAACAGCATATCAAAAAAGGGGCACTGAAATATAAGGTGACACCCCACGTGTTCCGGCATACGTTTGCAACCCATCTTTTAGACAATGGTGCAGATTTACGTGTGATTCAGGAACTGTTAGGCCATGAAAGTCTGTCTACTACACAGGTTTACACCGAAGTATCCAAGACTCATCTGCAGCAGATTTATCGCAAAGCGCATCCCCGCGCATAA
>DAISWV010000058.1:0-7886 GCA_036826195.1 Peptococcaceae bacterium
TTTTTAAAATGCTGCTCCGTCAGATAACGCTCATGCTCAGTCTGTAAATCAATACCCCATTCTACCGGATACACAAATTCGACATCTGCCTGTTTCAGAATTTCGATTGCCTCAGTATAAGTAACACGACCAAAATCTGAATCCACTATATGCTGTAAACGCGCCAGAAGTTCTTTATCAACAAATTTATTAAAAAACTCCATTTCTTCCGGCAAACGTTCCAGCGCTGCACGAATCAGATATTTCATCATGTCTTCTGCCAAAGCCATATTTTTTTCTAAATCAGCAAAGGCAATTTCCGGCTCTAGCATCCAGAACTCTGCCGCATGACGTGCTGTATTGGAATTTTCTGCACGAAATGTCGGACCAAAGGTGTAAATATTGCGGAAAGCCATCGCAAAGGCCTCTGCATTTAACTGACCACTTACAGTCAGGTTAGCTGCTTTTCCAAAAAAGTCCTGTGTGAAATCCACAGCACCATTTTCATCAGTTGGCAGGTGATTCATATCCAGCGTTGTGAGTTGGAACATTTCACCGGCACCTTCGCAGTCACTTGCTGTAATGATTGGTGTATGAACGTATACAAAGCCTTTTTCCTGAAAATACTGATGAATTGCATAGGCCAGCACCGAACGCAAACGAAAGACTGCAGAAAAAGTATTTGTACGAGGACGTAAATGTGCGATGGTACGCAGATACTCAAAGCTATGGCGTTTTTTCTGTAATGGATAATCAGACGGACAGCTTCCCTCCACCAGAATTTCAGCAGCTTTCAATTCAAACGCCTGCCCGCTTCCCGGAGACGCAACCAGCTTGCCGGTTACAATTATCGCAGTACTGATACCCAGTTTACATACTTCATCAAAATTCTGCAAATCATCTTCAAATACAATCTGCAGATTCTGAAAAAAGGTACCGTCATTCAATTCAATAAAACCAAATTTTTTTGATGCGCGAATATTACGCACCCAACCGGCAACTTCTATCTCTTGATTCATAAACTGTTCTGGTTCGCGAAAAACCTGTTTAATTTCTACCATATTTTACAACCCCCATCTAATTACACCGAACGAGCTGTATAACTGTTTATACGATGTTTCGAATAATAAATTCCTTCTTCACACTCAATAACTCTCATATTGTATTTATTGTACGCTATTTTTATATCCAGTGTCAAATAAATGTGCGACATTTTCATAAAAAGATGTTTATATTTGATGATTTTATCCCCATTTCGTTATAGAGATAACGTACTACAAAAAAGAGCCTTTCTCTTTACAGAAAAAGGCTCTACTTACAATCTAATTTACAGAATCAGATATAGTGCATAATCTACACCGATGGCAGCTAGAACGCACACCATAATCTGACATTTTTTAAGTGCCAGCACAGCAGCCATCAACCCTCCGGCAATACCGATTATTGGGTACGCGGTGTCCACCAAAAATACTCCAGGAAAAATCAGAGCCGCCATAGCAGTATATGGAATCAATTTTAGGAATTTCTCTGTTTTTGCACCAAACTTCATTTTGTTAATCAAAACAGAAGGAATCGCACGTGGAATATAAGTTACTGCAAACATTCCAAAAATAAGAAGCCAGATATTAATGGACTGCATTATCATTCTCCTCCCTGTTCTCGTCGTCTAGATCTACAAAAAATACTCCGACAAAAGCACACAGAAGTGTTGTAATAATTAAAGACCAGCAGGATGCAATAAAATGGCTCAGAAGCGTATTACAGAACGCTGTCAATACAACAAGAACTGTCAGCCTCCAATTGTTTGTAAGATTTGGAAATAGCAGCCCGATAAACATAGCATAAAGTGCAATTCCCAGACTTGCTGTAACAATCGGCGGCAAAAAGTCAGAAGCTACTGCACCAATAAAAGTACCCACATTCCAGGATAAATATGTCACAGTAATCAGTCCAAGAAAATACATCAGATTGCTGTTTTCCTTCGTCTCTGTCGTAAAAATAGCAAAAGACTCATCTGTAACACCAAATGATGCCAGCAAACGACTTTTTACACTGCCATCCTGCATTTTATTCATAACACAGGTACTCATAATCAGATGACGCAAATTTAAAATAAATGTAGCTAAAATCATAGCAATGATGCTGGCTCCCTGTGTATACATACCAACCGCCATCATTTGACTTGCTCCTGCAAATACCGCAAGCGACATCCCACAGGTTTCCAATACGCTAAATCCCGCCTGTCGCGCCATAATTGCATAGGCAATTCCTACCGGCACAAAACCGAGAATAACCGGAATACCTGATCGCATACCTGTAAGATACTGTTCTTTTCGGCTGCGCACCAGTGGTTTTGTGAAATCTGACATATCCATTGCTCCTTACTGATAACCATTTTCACGCAACTTTGCCGCATAATACTGCACAAAATCAGAAATCTGAACCCGAAATGTCCCCTGACCGGTTGCAAGCAGCTCCTCCCTCTGATTTTTAATCTGACAGGTACAATGACATACGGTATCTTCATCTAAAGTAACGGTTGCTTCCGCTTTCAGTACATCGCCTTTACTCGCTGGTTTCAGATAGCTGGTATTTACCGAGATTGCTGTTGCCACTTTATTTTTGGTCAGTACAGCCATACCCATTGCTGCATCCATCAGTCCTGCAAATACCCCGCTATGCACAGTTTCTAATGTGTTATAATGCATTTTCGATACAGGAACCTCCAGTTCTGCATTTCCTTCACCCAAAGCTGCAAAATAAATGTCCATTGTATCAAAAAACGCATTATTTTCTTCAGCATCCATGATATAGCCGAATAAATGGCACGGTAAATCTTTGTTTTCTACTTCTCGAAACATTGTCATGTCTGTTTCCTCCCATATTTTATCTTCATCATGATAGTTGTAAAATTCTGATTTTTTTATTGTATCATATTGGCTTCTATCCTTCCAGTATAATCCGCAGAAAATCGCAGATACTAGCAACAAGGAGCGTGATATTTATGGATGAAATCAAAAAAATTGACCAACACCTCGGTACCTGGAGTTTTCTGCGAACAGGCTGGTGGGTACTGCACATTGCCGCCATCGCACTAATTTTCTGGCTAGGCATGTGGTTTGCAAATGGTTATTAACAAGCGTTGACAGGATGTTGAACACAAAAAAGGGCGAGCCGGAACTCCAGCTCTGCCCTTTTTATGCTCTTATCTGTGCTATCTATGATTATGCAATCTGTTACAAAATTAAATACATTCATCAAAATAACTGAAGCTGATCTGACTCTGGCAATCCATCCAGAACCCCATGATTCTGCAGCGTTTCAATTAAAGATTTCCCCACTTTTCCACGGTTTGATAAATCTTCAATGGATGTAAATGGTGCCTGTTCCCTCGCTTCCACGATACTACAGGCCACAGACTGTCCAAGCCCCTGTAAAGCACAAAACGGAGGAATAAGTCTACCATCTACAATGCGGAAATTTTCTGCATCCGATTCCTGCAGATTAACACGTTCACAGCTAAACCCTCTATGATACATCTCAAGACTAATCTCCAGAATAACCTGAAATTTCTTATCTTTATCGGTTGCATCATTTCCCATCGCCTTAATATTTTTTAGCTGCTGTTCGATTTCTGGCAAACCTTTGCAGATAATGTCGGCATCAAAATCATCGGTTCGAACGGTAAAAGCTGCAGCATAAAATGCCAGCGGATGGTACACTTTAAACCATGCAATACGGAAAGCCATCATTACATAAGCTACAGCGTGGGCTTTCGGGAACAGGTATTTTACAGTCTTACAGGATTTGATATACCATTCCGGTACATGTTTCTCCCGCATATATTCCTCTTCATCTGGTTTGAGGCCTTTCCCCTTACGCACAGCCTCCATGATTTTAAAGGCGCGGATTGGCTCCAGCCCCATATGAATCAGATAAATCATAATATCATCACGACAGCCGATAACTTCAGACGCTGTGGCGGTGCCGCTTAAAATCAGATCCTGTGCATTGCCAAGCCATACGTCAGTCCCGTGTGAGAAGCCGGAAATACGCACCAGCTCGGTGAAGTTCTTCGGCTGTACATCCACCAGCATCTGGCGTGTAAATTTAGTTCCAAACTCCGGAATTCCATATGTGCCAACCTCCGAACCAATCTGCTCCGGGGTAACGCCAAGTGCCTCTGTACTTGAAAAAAGAGATAATGTCTTTGGTTCATCCAGCGGAATATCCTGATAATTGCATCCTGTTAAATCCTCCAGCATGCGAATAATCGTTGGATTATCGTGACCCAGAATATCCAGTTTTACCAGACGGTCATGAATCTGCTCATAAGTAAAATGCGTAGTGACCGTGCCTTTGTTCGGGTCATCGGCCGGAATCTGCAGCGGTGTAAAATCGTGTACATCGATGCCTTTCGGAATTACCATAAGGCCGCCTGGATGCTGACCGGTTGTGCGGCGCACGCCGGTAAAACCAAGTGCAAGACGCTCTATTTCAGCCTGCCGCCGTTTCATATTGCGCTCGTTCAAATAGTTTACAACATAGCCCTGCGCAGTTTTTTCCGCAAAGGTCTGAAACGTCCCAGCACGGAATACATTGTCTTTGCCGAACAGTTCCTCCGTATAAGCATGCGCTCTTGGCTGATATACACCAGAAAAGTTGAGATCAATATCCGGTACTTTATCACCTTTGAAGCCCAGAAAGGTTTCGAATAAGATGTCGTGCCCATCTTTAATCATCGGCGTGCCGCATTTTTCACAAACAGCATCCGGCATATCCGCCCCGCAGCCGTACTGTCCATCATTTTTGAAAATCGTATTGTAGCAGTTCGGACAGCGATAATGCGGCGGCAGAGAGTTAACCTCGGTAATACCTGTCATATTTGCTACAAAGGAGGATCCTACTGAGCCGCGGGAGCCTACCAGATATCCATCGTCATTAGATTTTTTTACAAGTTTGTGAGCAATCAGATACAGTACTGAGAAGCCGTTGCCAATAATAGAATCCAATTCTCTGGTGATACGGGCCTGTACCAGTTCCGGAAGTTCGGGGCCGTATAATTCGTGGGCCTTTGTATAGGTCAGATTTCGTATTTCGTCCTCTGCCCCTTCAATTTCCGGCGAATGAAGCCCATCTGGAACCGGCTTAATTTCTTCGAAATCAGCAATGATTTTTTTCGGATTGGTGACGACAATTTCTTTTGCCGCATCCGGTGGAAAATAATCAAACTCTGCCAGCATCTCCTCTGTATTTCGATAATATAAAGGCGCCTGTTGATCTGCATCTTCAAATTTTTTACCGGCCATCAGAATTGCCCGGTAAATACTGTCATCTTTATTTGCAAAATGCACATCACCGGTAGCTACAACAGGTTTTCCCAGCTCTTTGCCTAACGCATAGATATCCAGATTAATCTGCTTCAGTTCATCCTCACTCTGGAAGATGCCCTTGCGCAGCATAAATTCGTTGTTCAGATGGGGCTGTACTTCTAAAAAGTCATAGAACGATGCTATTTCCACCAGCGCATCGTGATCTTTATTTGTTTTGATATAAGTCTGAATCAGCTCTCCTGCTTCGCATGCACTGCCAATTAACAGATTTTCACGCACAGCCTGTACTAATCGTTTCGGCATACGTGGACGACGATAGAAAAAGTTCAGATTTGCTTCCGTTACTAGCTGATAAATTGCTTTCAATCCAGCCTGATTTTTCGCAAGAAGAATACAGTGATAGGTTTTTTGCTCCTCTTTTGGCAAATTATCATCAAAGATATAGCCTTCAACACCATAAATGATTTTCACACCGGCATCCTGCCCTGCTTTATAGGCTTCCGGGAACGACTGTACTACACCATGATCGGTAATGGCAATAGCCTCATGCCCCATATCTCCTGCAAGCTTAATCAGATGCTGAACATCACAAAGTGCATCGTTGGCACTCATATTAGTATGTAAATGCAGTTCCACACGTTTATCCTCTGCATTATCACTCCGTTTTTTCAGCTTTGTCAGGTTCAGATCAAAGGCCATCATGGTCAGTTCACGAGCAAAACTGTCTTCCCGAATGCTGCCTTTTACTTTCAGTGCCTTCACTTTCTTCAGCTTGCCTTTCAATTCCTTGATTTCATCAGCTTCTTTAATTACCTTACACAAAATAGAATCACGATCGTCAGTAATCTTAAATGTCAATAACTGCTTGCCGTTTTTCAGTTCCCGCACATCCATACCAAAAATGCGGCCCTCTACCGTAACAAATTTTTCTTCTTCTTCAAAAGAATCAATGGCTCGCGGTGTATCTTTTATCAGCTTCCCTAAAAGTACAATTTCATCTGTCAGTGATTCGGCAGGTTTATTTTCAAGCGGCTTCGCCACTATCGGCTGTACTTGTGCCGAAGATAACACAGGCGCTTCCGATTTTTTGATTTCTGGAGGCTTAATGGCTCCATCGTGCTCAAGACGCACAATAAACTTCTCCTGCAGAATCTCATCCAGCAGAACACTGGCCTGTAAAGTAAACTGCATATTATGTAAAAATCGGATTCCGATTTCCTGACCAATACAGATTGTAATTTCCAGTTCATCAGAATCCATCTTCCAGTAACTGTTATATAACCATCCAGCAATGGTTGGATGCTGCTGCTGCAGAATTGTTACAAATAAATCAAAATGCGCTGTTAAAAATGAATCCACATCCATTTTTTTCTGTGGCTGTACGATCAGGCGTACACCGCTTGCCTGTGTCATACTGCTGGTAAAAAACTGAACACACTGGATATATAAATCTGGCTCAGGCAATTCCGGGCAGGCAAGAAAAATCTCACAGGCTTTACTCTGCTGTGAGATTGTAATCTTACGAACACTGGATTTTTCCAGAAACGCAATAACATTATTATTCGGTTTTTGCTGCAAACTGTTGTAATCCAGTACCATAAGACCTCCTGCCGCTTTGGGCAATTATATCCGTTTGTATGTTATATATTCACTATATATCAGCTTTCAACAGACTTTTCAGATAACGCGTCCTCTGTTTCTTTCTTCCGCCGTTCAATATACATTACGTTCTCCGCACCGATTTCCCCAGCCATAGCTTCACATTCTTCCTCTGTATAACAAAGTGTCCGCTTTGCCAGAATCTTATCAGCCTTTATCTCCAGATTTGAAAACCAGCGAAGGGTAATCAGCGTCAGAAAAGTGGCTGCAATAGAGGTGAGATACAGCCCCGAACCTACTGCAAGCCCGATAGCTGCAGCTACCCATAGAGAAGCCGCTGTGGTTAAACCGCGAATCCGGCCTTTACTCTGCAGAATAGCTCCGGCACCGATAAAACCGATACCGCTTACTACCTGTGCCGCAATACGGCCAGGATCGGCATTATTCACAATGCCGCCACCCATGTTTTCTATAATCATCGGCATGGAAATAGAGACAAGTGTAAAAATACAGGCGCCTACTGTTACCAGAATGTGTGTACGCAATCCGGCGGGCGTTAGATGACTCCCTTTTTTCCACTGACGCTCAACACCAATCATGCCGCCCAGAATCAGTGCCATTACAAGCCGAAAGATATACACCAGTTCATACTGCCAGAAATCGACAGGATAAAATCTGTTAATCAGCTCCATCATCATAACGCCTCACCGCCCTTTTTATTGAGATATATTGTAATGAAATGCACCTTGCTCTAAAGGCACATTTTTATGCAGAGTTCTGATTATTCAAAAATGTAGGATACTGTTTTTTCTACTACATCTGCTAATGCTACAACTTCATTGTCCGCTTCGGTTCTCAGTTTGTATTCTACAATCTGTTCTTCTACAGCTTTTTTACCAACAGTAATACGAACCGGATACCCAATCAGGTCAGCATCTTTAAATTTAACACCTGGACGTTCGTTACGGTCATCCA
>DAISWV010000059.1:0-7816 GCA_036826195.1 Peptococcaceae bacterium
GCAGGTGGCTGCTATCTATGTGCAGGGCATCGTGAGCCATAGGCGACCTTTGCACAGCAGGCTCCGTCCTATGAAACATGGGATGCGGATCATCACAAACATACCCGGCTTGTAGCGGAAACTGCCGATGGCGTAATTACCGGCTGGGTTGCCATTGCGCCTAGTTTTGCCCGGGCGGTGTATAACGGTGTGGCGGAAATCAGCATTTATATTCATGATGATTTTCAGCATCAGGGTGTAGGACGCATGCTGCTGGAAGCAGCAGCGGAAGAAAGTGAACGGAATGGAATCTGGACATTAGAGGCGCTGATTTTTGATGATAACCTGCCGAGTCTGGAGCTGTTTCGCAAATGCGGCTACACTGATTTAGGTGTGCGGCCAAAGCTGGGTTATGACGAAGTATTAAAAAAATGGCGGAATGTAGCAATGCTGGAGCGCAGAAGTGAAGATGAAAAATTCTCTTGACAAACCCTGTTGTTATTGCATACAATACAGCTAGTGGAAAATAAATAACTAATAACAGAGAACGGGTAGAGTATTTCTGCGGGAAGTGCCAGAGAGGGTTTGTCATCGGCTGTAAGCAAACCTGACGGAAAACAGAAAGAAGTGCACCCGGGAGTTGAGTTGTCGAATCCTGCAGAGCAGAGGTAGATAATTCCGTTTGGTCCCGTTATCGGCCATAAAAGCTATTTCCTGTGAAAACCGGACAGAGAGTCTGTATCCGGCGCATGGAATAGAAAGCAGAGTGGAACCACGGTTGAGCGTCTCTAGCATTAGAGATGTTCAGCCGTTTTTGTTTGCCAGACTTTTTAGAAAGAGGGATACCCGATGGGAAATAAAATTTCAAAAAAAGAACGGGAACGGCTTGCAGTGGAGGCAAAAAAGAAAGAGCAGAAAAGCAATCAGACGTATTTTCTTGGTATGATTGTCGTGATGTGTATTCTGGTATGGGGAGCCGGATATCTGTTTAACGGTGCAACCGTGAATACATTGCCGGATAAAAATGAAATCGTACAAATCTCTGTTATGGACAGCCGCTGCAGCGATGAGGCAAAAGTGGTTGGCGATGAGCAGTCTTTGAAAGATGCCTGTGCGGTAATGGAACTGCTTCGTGTGAAATACGGCACAGCAGAAATGACTGAGAAGCCGATAATTACTGTAATTTATCAGATGACAGATGGTACAGAAAAAGAACTGCTACTGGGAGAAACCACCATGCGATGGGAAGGAAAAGACTACAATCTGAAAGAACGGACTTACAAAATGTTTCTGGAACTGGAACAGGCGTATTTCTTTCCGGAATCAATGACTATAGAAAATAAAGAAGCATAATGATACATACAATAAAGGAGGCTGCCTATGTTTGAACAAATGCAGGAAGATATCCAGGTCGTATTTGAACGCGACCCGGCTGCAAAAACAAAATTTGAAGTTATGCTGAACTATCCGGGGCTGCATGCTATCTGGATTCAGCGTGAACTCACGCATAAACTGTATCAGAAAAAACATTATGTACTGGCGCGTTTTATCTCGCAGATGGCACGTCTGTTTACGCAGGTGGAAATTCATCCAGGTGCCAAACTGGGACGGAGATTGTTTATCGACCACGGCTGCGGCATTGTTATCGGGGAAACCGCAGAAATCGGCGATGACGTAACATTGTATCAGGGTGTTACATTAGGCGGTACCGGGAAAGAAAGCGGCAAACGCCATCCAACTCTGGGCGATAATGTGGTAGTAGGTGCCGGTGCAAAAGTGCTGGGCTCTTTTAAAGTCGGCAACAATGTAAAAATCGGTGCCGGTTCGGTTGTGTTGAAGGCTGTGCCGGATAATTGCACAGTAGTAGGGATTCCGGGCCGTGTAGTAGTAAAAGATGACCAGAGCATGAAACACGATGAGGAGCTAAAAGCAAAACACGAGGCCGATTTAGAGCACGATAATCTGCCTGACCCAGTAGCCGATGCATTAGGCTGCATGGTGCAGCGTATTTCCGAACTGGAACAGAAAATCCAGAGCATGGAACAGACAAAACAGGAAGAAACAAAACAGGAGGAAGTAAAACATGAGTAAACCAATTATGGTGCACAACACCTTAAATAACACCAAAATGGAGTTTAAAACCATTGAGCCGGGCAAAGTAAAAATGTATGTGTGCGGCCCAACCACCTACAACTACATTCATCTGGGTAACGCGCGTCCAATCGTGGTATTTGATACCATTCGCCGTTATCTGACATACCGCGGCTATGAAGTAACCTATATTCAGAACTTTACCGACGTAGATGATAAAATTATCAAACGCGCTCACGAAGAAAACGATGATCCAATCAAGCTGGCTGCCCGTTATATCGATGAATTTTTCAAAGATGTAAATGCGCTGAATGTAATGCCGGCAACCAAACATCCAAAAGTAAGTGAACACATGCAGGAAATCATTGATTTTGTACAGGACATCATCAATGCAGGCTTCGGTTATGTGGTAGATGGCGATGTATACTTTGCTGTTCGTAAATACGAAGAATACGGCAAATTATCCGGCCGCAATCTGGACGACATGCAGGCAGGTGCTCGCGTGGATGTTGATAACCGCAAACAGGATCCAATGGATTTCGCACTGTGGAAAAGTGCAAAACCGGGCGAACCTGCATGGGACAGCCCATGGGGCAAAGGCCGTCCAGGCTGGCATATCGAATGTTCCGCTATGAGTCGTAAATATTTAGGTGACCAGTTCGATATTCACGGCGGCGGTCAGGACTTAATTTTCCCGCATCACGAAAACGAAATCGCACAGACCGAATGTGTAACCGGCAAACCGATGGCAAACTACTGGCTGCACAACGGCTTTATCACCATTAACTCTGAAAAAATGTCCAAATCGCTGGGCAACTTCTTCCTGCTGCGCGATATTCTGGACAAATTTGATTCTGAAACCGTTCGTTTCTATCTGCTGAGTGTTCATTACCGTAGCCCTCTGGACTTTGATGATGAAAAACTGCAGGTAGCTCAGAAAGGTCTGGAACGCATGAAAAACTGCTACGCAGCTATGACGAATGCATTGAAAACAGCATCTGCTGAAAATACAGCAGAGGGTGCAGAACTGGTAGCAAAAGTAAATGCGATTGAAGATGCATTCCAGGATGCCATGAACGATGATTTCAACACTGCTCTGGCAAGTGCAGCGTTATTTGATATGGCTCGTGAAATCAACACTTATCTGAAAAACGAAGTGCTGGATAAAGCTGCTCTGGAAAAAGCAGCAGCAAGCTATACCGCACTGTTAAACATCATGGGGCTGGATTTTGCAGCTGCAGGTGCGGTAGATGACGGTCTGGTGGATGATTTAATGAATCTGTTAATTGACCTGCGCAAACAGGCTCGTGCAGAGAAAAACTATGCAATGGCTGATCAGATTCGTAACCAGCTGAATGAAATCGGCGTATTGCTGGAGGACACCAAACAGGGTACCACCTGGAAACGTAAATAAAACTTGTATTTTTTCCGACTGACTGTGTTGTTTTTGTTTTTTCTCGCCTTGCGTACCATTAGTACGCGTCGCTCGAAAAATCAAAAGCCGCCTTGTCAGACGAAAAAAATACAGCGTTTTGTGCAAAATCAAAAATAAATATATGACGATACAAAAGAAAACAGGCAGATTTGCAAACAGCGAATTCGAGAACAAGATGGACATTGACGCAGACTGTTCAGCAGTGATGGATTTTCTAATCCATCGAAAGCGAACAGTCAAGGAAATGTCCAGTACCCGACCAGAAAGGCGTCGGGCATTTGAGGAGAGCTGTCAGGCAAACTGCCTGTTTTCTTTGTATTAACAAAATGTATTGTTTCTGCGATACAAAATAAATACTTGACTTATTGTTAGACAGATGTCAAAATATAGACAGGAAAACATTAGACAAATGTCTATAATAAATTCGGGAGAGAAGCGTTATGAAGACTACAAAAAAATTACCGGAAGCGGAACTGGAAATTATGCTGGTGGTGTGGGATGCAGAAGCGGCTGTTACATCAGATTATATTATGGAGCGGCTGCATAAGGACTGGACAAAACCAACTCTGCTGAAACTTTTAACCAGATTAACAGAGCGCGGTTTTCTGCGCTGTGATAAAGAAGGGCGGCACAACCTTTATACAGTGCTGGTGCCACGGGAGGATTATGTGCAGGAGGCAAGCGGAACATTTCTGCAGAAGCTGCACCATAATTCACTGACAAGCCTTGTGGCATCGTTATATGATGGGCAGAAAGTGAGCAAAGCAGATTTAGAGGAACTGAAACGATTTATTGAGGAGGCGGAGGAAGAATGAGTTATCTGGAACCTTTCATGCAGACAGTCTTACAAATCAGTATCAGCACGGCAGCCGTGATTGGTTTCCTTTTACTTCTGATTCCCATCTGGCAGCAGCGGTACAGTGCCCGCTGGCGTAAAGTTATCTGGCTGGTGATTGCGATTCGCCTGCTTGTGACATTTTCGATAGAGCTTCCGTCGGCACCGGTACAGGTACAAATGGATTTTCAGCGCATTGTGACCGTACATCCGCAGCCGGTTTATATGGATGCTATACCGGCAGTGCCGGAATATACCGCAGCGCCGTCTGATCTTGCGGTTAATAACAGCAGCGTGACACCGTCTGCTATGACTGCGCAGAACGGCATCGTATGGAACCAGGGGATGATTCTGTCTGTCATCTGGACTGCGGGTGTTCTTGTGTTTGTTTTATGGCATAGTGTGCAGTATGTTATATTTCGCCGCAAGGTATTTGCATCGGCAATATCTTTAGAAGATGGTGACTGGCTGCTGAACAATGCCGGTGCAGATATGGATTTGCACCATTTGCCGGATGTACTTATCAGTGCCGAGGTACAAAGCCCGATGCTGGTTGGTTTTGTAAAGCCGGTGATATTGCTGCCGGAACGGATTTATAGGGAGCAGGAATTATTATTGATTCTGCGCCATGAACTGATGCATTATAAACACCATGACTTATGGTACAAGCTGATTCTGCTGGCTGCTAATGCTGTGCACTGGTTTAATCCGCTTGTTTACCTGATGCTTCGTCAGGCAGGGCGCGATGTGGAGCAGGTATGTGATGACAATGTGGTAGCCGGGCAGGATATGGCTTATCGCAAAGCGTACAGCCTGACCATCCTGAATACTATGGCAAGCCAGAAGGGTGTTGCATTATCCACCTGTTTGAGTAAGGATGCACAGAATGTAAAGAACCGTTTTGCCGGAATTTTGCAGCCAAAGCAGTATAAAAAAGGCATTGCTGTATTTTGTGGCGTAGTTTTACTGGCGATTATCGCCAGCGGATGTCTGCAATTTACAGAGCCAGTGACAGATAATTTATACCTGAAGCTAGTAGAAGAGTATTTACCAGAAGGGATTACATTTAGTGAAGATATGACATATGAACAGTACAGTTCAGAAGATGGCTATACAACGCATTACTGGGCAGACTGGGAGGATACGACTGGTGAAACTTTGAAAGAGGTTCAAAAGAATGCAGCAAACCGATGTTGGATTAGCATGGTTACAAATCAAAATAATCAGATACTGGAATACCAGATTAATATAGAACCTGGATATCGCATAAAAGAACAGCTTCCAGAAGTAGCAATAAATGAGTCAGAAGCAAGAAAACTTGCAGAAAAATTTCTCAAAAAGAAAGCTGAGATACAAAATTTGCAGTTGAGAGAGTGGGAGCCTGGTCCGGCACAAATTTTAAAACATGATTTGCCAGAAGGGTTTATCGGTTGGATTTCAGATGGTGATATGAAGAATTATCATCATGAAATACTGGTTGATATGCAGCATGGTTATATTTGTGCGTACAGGTATTATTTTGACGATAAACAGGAAAATCCTATATCTTTCTGGGAGTACACTGGCTATCTGGATGCGTTTCCGTGGGAGAATACCGAAGATTCATCGCTGTTTTCTAATGATTACGATGGAGATGGGAAAACTGACCGGGTGTATCGTTCTGCGGCGCAGGATGAGGGGTACTACCAGTATCAGATCGAATTTGCCGGTGGCGAGGTGCTGAAACTTGAGAAGCCTGTTTCCAATATCGGTTATCCGCGGATTGACGGTGTGGATGTAACCGGTGACGGCCAGAACGAGGTTGTTTTTCAGGTGGGATATCCGACCAGTACCAATCCGTTAGCATGTGGTGAACTGGTGGTATACGAAAAACAGAAGGGTGTATATCAGCCGATGAAATTGCCGTTTGAAGATGGAGATGAATTGTATCAGCAGATGCTTTCGATAACTTACAGCAAAACGGACGGGCAGGCGGTAAAAGTGTCGGTTCCGGGAACGGATTTTACACAGATTGTGCCGGTCCAGAGCGATGATTTATGGAACGGATACCAGTACAGTTCCACCTATACCCGGGGCGAAACCATGCAGCACTCTATCTGGGCATATAAAATTCGGAATGTGGATGGCAAAGAGCAGTTAATATGCAGCATTCAGCTGTTTGATAAATGGTCAGAATGGGGGCTGGATATTGCCCTTGGTTATAAAAACGGTAGTCTGACAATTGACGAAATTGAATTCTGCGAGGATATTTATGCAGAATGGACATGACAGTAACGAAAGGAGCGATGAGGCATGGAAACTTTCATGCAGACAATCTTACAAATCAGTATCAGCATGGCGGCTGTGATAGGGCTTCTGCTTCTTCTCGTTCCTATATGGCAGCAGCGATACAGCGCCCGATGGCGTAAAGTTATCTGGCTGGTAATTGCGATTCGTCTGCTTGTGCCGTTTTCTCTGGAATTGCCGGAGGCACCGGTAGTTATGGATGTGAATCTGGAAGAGCAGACGGGGTTTACGGTTCCGGTTCAGGAAGCAGCACGTACAGAAAACCGTTATGATACGGCAGCAGTGACGGAAAATCAGGCGGTTACAGTAAAACCGGAAGCGCGGAACTATGCAGAAACAACTATGGAATCCACCGTACCGGTGATGGTACAGAAGCAGGAGCCGGTATCTTACGGTACTATTCTGTTTGCTGTATGGATTTTGGGATTGGCTGTGTTTGTCATCTGGCATGGTGTGCAGTATGTTATGTTTGGCCGCAAGGTATTTGCATCGGCACTGCCTTTAGAAGATGGCGACTGGCTGCGGAACAATGCCGGTGCGGATATGAATTTGCATCGCCTGCCGGATGTTTTAATTAGTGCTGAGGTGCAGAGCCCGATGCTGACTGGGTTTAAAAAGCCTGTGATAGTACTGCCGGAACGGATTTATGGAGAGCAGGAATTGTTATTGATTCTGCGTCATGAACTGATGCATTATAAACACCATGATTTATGGTATAAGCTGATTCTGCTGGCTGCCAATGCTGTACACTGGTTTAATCCGCTTGTTTATCTGATGCTTCGCCAGGCAGGGCGAGATGTGGAGCAGGTATGTGATGATGCCGTGACAGCCGGGCAGGATATGGCTTATCGCAAAGCGTACAGCATGACCATTCTGAACACTATGGCAAATCAGAAAGGTGTTGCATTATCTACCTGTTTGAGTAAAGATGCACAGAATGTAAAGAACCGCTTTGCCGGAATCCTGCAGCCGAAACAGTATAAACGCGGCGCAGCAGTATTTCTTGGCGTTGTATTGCTGGCGGTAGCTGCCAGCGGATGTTTACAGATTGGTGAAAAGGATGCCGGTGTAGAAGCTTATGAACAAATAGCAGAGTTTCTGCCGGAAGATGCCATCCATGACCCGAACGTGTATGAAGTGATAGGCGAAGCAGATGACGAATACCTTATGTATATCTGGATAGAAGGTGC
>DAISWV010000060.1:0-7799 GCA_036826195.1 Peptococcaceae bacterium
AAACATAAAAACATTAGTCAGATTTAATTTTCTGATACATTCCATTGTAACGGTTTTATCCTTGTATTTTTCGGGTAAAAAGTATATGATAGAGTTATCAACGAACTGTACGAAAGCAAAGGAGGTTCTCAAATGTTTGGTTATATTGCTAACATTGGTCCTGCAAGTTTAGTGTTAATTCTGATTATCGCGCTGGTCATCTTCGGCCCTGGCAAACTGCCTGGCGTAGGCAAAGCCTTAGGCGAAAGCGTAAGCGGCTTCAAAAAAGGTCTGAACGGTGATACCGACGAAAAGAAAGAAGAAACCAAAGAAGTTGAATAACAAACGGCTGCTGCTCTCTTCGGGGCAGCAGTTTTTTTAGAATTATTTCGATTGTTATTTTTTTGCTCTGGAGGCGTATTATGAGTCAGCAGTTTTATGTAGTTGTCAATCAGGTACTGGTATTTGCTATTCTGATGCTGATTGGATTTGTGATGGCAAAAGCCAGGGTTATGACGACCGATGTATTAAACGGGCTGTCGAAGCTGATTGTAAATCTGCTTTTGCCATGTCTGATTTTTTATATGATTATTGGAAACGGAATTACCATACAGCATATTCTGGCCAGCCGCACCTGGGCACTGGCCATTCTGCTTATGTATGCACTCCTGTGTCTTCTGGGCTATGTCATGGCCGGGGCAGCGGGGCTTCGCCGCAGCGGTCAGGATATGTTTGCAGTGGCCACCATGTTCTGTAACATCGGGTTTATGGGTGTACCGTTAATTGAGTCTATTTTTCCGGGTAATGGACAGGTAGCGGTGTGCCTTCTGATTTATTTTGTATTTGACCAGTTTCTGTTATGGACAGTCGGTCTGTTTTTGTGCACCTGGCATGTAAAAAAACGCAGCCACGGAAGTGCCGTAACCAATTTTGTGAATCCGATGATTATTGGGATTGCCATTGCACTGGTGCTGCTATATTTTAATGTTCAGCTGCCGGGGCCGATTCTCACCACCATTAAAGGGCTGGGCGACTGCAGCCGTTATCTGGCACTTTTATATCTGGGAGCATTGCTTGCTACCATGCCGCTTCTGCAAATGCTGATGAAGCCTTATATTTATTGTCTGATTGTGCTGAAAATGACCATTGTGCCGGTAATCGGCTACTTTGTGGCATCGCTGTTCTTTAATCATGTGATGAGTCTGCTGCTGGCAACGATTCTGAGCCTGCCTCCAATGGTGGCCAATACTATGATGGCTCGCACCTACGGGGGTGATGAGCGGGTAGCCGCCGAGACAGTGTTTGTGAGTACCATTGCCTGTCTGGGCACCATACCTTTGGTGCAGTTTTTAATTGCATTTCTTATTCGCTAGAAATTCGAGTTGTTTTTTTGTTAAGACAAGCTGTTAAAAGAAACGCTTCGGAGTATTTCTGAGGCGTTTTTTTGTGTTAAGAAGATATAGGGAAGCCGGGCAGGTATACACAATACAGATATGGTGTTATTGCTTTTTTGAAAACGGTATATTATAATAAACTAATTACTTGCATTTTTCTTCACAAGATGCAAAATGTTATGAATTTGGAGGATTACTCATATGGAGACAAATAAAAATCGTGTAGTCGTAACCGTAGTAGGCAAAGACAAAAAAGGGATTATTGCAGCGGTATCTGGTGCGTTAACCGAAAGAGAAGTAAATATTCTGGATATCAGCCAGACCATCCTGCAGGAATTCTTCACTATGATTATGATTGTAGATATGGCAGATGCCACAGTAAGCTTCAGCGAGCTGCGCGAGGAGCTGGGTCTTTTAGGCCAGAAATTCGGCGTAGTAATTTCCTGTCAGCATGAAGAAATTTTCCAGTACATGCACCGTATCTAACGCGTGAAGGAGGAACAGCAATGCCAATTTCAATTTCCAATGAAGAAATTTTAGAAACTATAAATATGATTGAATCGGAGAATCTGGACATCCGCACTATCACCATGGGGATTTCTCTGCGTGACTGTGCCCACAGTGATATTGATGTGGTATGTGACCGGATTTATAAAAAAATCACCACGTATGCTAAAGATCTGGTGAAAATTGGTGAAGAAGTGGCGGAGGATTATGGGATTCCAATCATTAATAAACGTATCTCTGTAACACCGATTGCCATCGTGGCAGATGCCTGCGAAGCACCAGATTATGTAAAAATTGCAAAAACGTTAGATGCTGCAGCCAAAGCTGTTGGTGTAAACTTTATTGGCGGCTTCTCTGCTTTAGTACAGAAAGGTATGACCAAAGGCGATGAAAAACTGATTCGCTCCATTCCGCGTGCACTGGCTGAAACCGATTTTGTGTGTGCATCCGTTAACGTAGGTTCCAGCCGTGCCGGTATTAACATGGATGCCGTTCGTCTGATGGGCGAAATGGTGAAAGAAAGTGCAGAGCTGACTGCGCATAACGATGGTCTTGGCAGCGCTAAACTGGTAGTATTCTGCAATGCAGTAGAGGATAATCCGTTTATGGCTGGTGCCTTCCACGGCGTTGGGGAACCAGAAGTTGTATTAAACGTCGGTGTAAGTGGCCCTGGTGTTGTATTAAATGCGGTCCGTAAAATTCCAAATGCTCCGTTTGATGAATTGGCAACTACTATTAAACATACCGCTTTTAAAGTTACTCGTTCCGGGGAACTGGTAGGGCGTGAAGCAGCCCGTCGTTTAGGAATTCCATTTGGGATCGTAGATTTATCTCTGGCTCCAACACCGGCTGTTGGTGACAGTGTTGCGGATATTTTAGAAGCGATGGGTCTGGAACGGGTTGGTACCCATGGTACCACTGCTGCACTGGCGATGCTGAACGACGCGGTGAAAAAAGGCGGTGCTATGGCATCTTCTCACGTTGGCGGCTTAAGCGGTGCGTTTATTCCAGTCAGTGAAGATGCCGGCATGATTCGCGCGGTAGAAGAGGATGCACTGCACCTGGATAAGCTGGAAGCCATGACCTGTGTATGTTCCGTAGGCCTGGATATGATTGCAATTCCTGGCGATACCAGTGCGGAGACTATCGCGGCTATTATTGCTGATGAAGCGGCAATCGGTATGATTAACAAAAAAACCACAGCGGTTCGTATTATTCCGGTACCGGGCAAAAAAGTAGGGGAAACCGTTGTATTTGGTGGCCTGTTAGGCTATGCGCCAATTATGGATGTAAACAAATACAGCTCCGATTTATTTGTAAAACGAGGCGGTCGTATTCCTGCACCAATCCATTCGCTGAACAACTAAATACTTAATCTATGCAATAAATCTATGGAAAGGTGTCAGCCGCGGCTGGCGCCTTTTTTGGTTTCACCGGCATATAAACAAAATGGGAAGCCTCCGTTTCGGAAGCTCCCCGTGTTGTTTGTATGCTGCTGTCTTTTCATTTATACGTTTCATCTGAATGTTACATCTGTATAAGCGTTATGCTGCCGGGAATATCATCATCCAGCTGCAGATCATAACGACTACACCAATCAGCAGATAAATCAGAACATTAATAATAACATAGCGAATAATGCCGCCGCGTTCGCCGTGATTTTTTACATGATGGGCCAGCTTGTTCGGCATGGTACCGGTTTTTTGCCCTAAATTTAGCAGGATGATATTCTGAATCCCCAGCCAGGTGCTGATAAGCCCAAGCAGAAAATAAGAATGACCCACAGGGAGCATACCGCTAAAGGTTAAAACAGCCCATAAAGCGCACAGCAACAGAATGATGCGCGAGCTGAGTTTTTGAAATTTTTCCATAAAAGTCCTCCTGTAATTCGAAATGCAGATTCTTTTAATTTGTCTCGCAATCTTTGATTCAATATTTTAGCATATTTTTATCTGTAATGCAAAGACTCCGAGCCGCTTGTTACGATTTCAAAAGATGTTTTAATACAGTTGTTATATAATTGTATATAATATCTGCTATGTTTTTAGAGTGAATACCTTTGTCCGTTTGCGGCGCATAAAAAAAGCGGATAAATAAATTTCATTTATATATTTTTGGCAAAATAGGACTGTGCCAATCGCATTAAATGTAGTATAATCAAATCAATATGTGACACATTTCTATAATTGTGACAATAAATTATTCAGGAGGTACCAAGAATGCAGAAATTTAAACGTGTATTGGTAGCAAACCGTGGCGAAATTGCCATCCGTGTATTCCGTGCTTGTCGTGAGCTGGGAATCCGCAGTGTAGCAATCTATTCGGAAGAAGACAAAAATGCTCTGTTCAGAACACTGGCAGATGAATCTTATCAGATCGGGAAAGGGAAATCTCCAATTGATGCATACCTGAGCATTGGTGAAATCATTGCTTTAGCGAAAGCAAAAGCTGTTGATGCAATCCATCCGGGTTATGGTTTCTTAGCAGAAAACTCTGATTTTGCAAAACAGTGTGAAGAAGCCGGCATTGCGTTCATTGGGCCTACCCATGAAATGATGGATGCGCTGGGCGACAAAATCCAGTCTAAAATTGTAGCAACATCTGTTGGTGTGCCAACCATTCCAGGTGTAGAAAAAGCAGCTGAAAACGAAGACGAAGTACAGGAATACGCAAAAGTATGCGGTTATCCGTTAATCTTAAAAGCGTCTGCCGGTGGCGGCGGTCGCGGTATGCGTATTGTACGTGAAGAAAAAGATTTACTGCAGGAATACAGAAGTGCAAAAAGCGAAGCGAAAAAAGCATTTGGTATTGACACAATCTTCGTAGAAAAATATATCGAAAATCCAAAACACATCGAAGTACAGGTTCTGGGTGACAAACACGGCAACTTGGTTCATCTGTTTGAACGTGACTGCTCTATTCAGCGCCGTCACCAGAAAGTGATCGAATTCGGTCCTGCTCTGTGCTTAACCGAAGAACAGCGTCAGGCTATCTGTGGCGATGCTCTGAAAATCGCTGGTTCTGTAAACTACCGCGGTGCTGGTACTGTTGAATTCCTGGTAGATGCCAGCGGTCAGCATTACTTCATCGAAATGAACCCTCGTATTCAGGTAGAACATACCGTATCTGAAATGATTACCGGTGTTGATATCGTTCAGGCTCAGATTATGGTAGCACAGGGTTATCCTCTGAACTCCGATGAAATTAACATCAAATCTCAGGATGATATCAAAGCAAACGGCTTTGCAATTCAGTGCCGTGTAACAACCGAAGACCCTGCAAACAACTTTGCGCCTGACACAGGTGTAATTGATGTTTATCGCACAAGCTCCGGTAACGGTATCCGTTTAGACGGTGGTAATGCAGCAGCCGGCACTACTATCAGCCCATACTATGACAGCCTGATGGTAAAAATTATTTCTCACGGCAGAACCTTTAACGATGCTGTAAACAAAGCACTGCGCTGCTTAAAAGAAACAAAAATTAAAGGTGTTAAAACCAACATCGGTTTCATCATGAATGTATTAAACCATGAAGACTTCCGTAAAGGGAACTGCGACACCAACTTTATCGGCAAAACTCCAGAACTGCTGACAGCAGGCAAAAAAGGCGATAAAGAGCTGAAACTGCTGAAATTCCTGGGTGAAAAAGTAGTTAACGAAACAAAAGGCGTGAAACCAAAATTCGATGTTCCACGCGTTCCAACTGGTTACACAGTACCTGCAAATCTGAGCGGTACCAAACAGTATCTGGATCAGCACGGCCCTGAAGCACTGGCAAAATGGGTACTGGATCAGAAAAAACTGCTGTTAACCGATACCACATTCCGTGATGCACATCAGTCCCTGATGGCAACTCGTGTACGTACCAGAGATATGAGCCTGATTGCAGATGCAACATCTGTAATTGAAAAAGATGCATTCTCTCTGGAAATGTGGGGCGGTGCTACATTTGACGTAGCATATCGTTTCCTGAAAGAATCTCCATGGGAAAGATTAGACGTTCTGCGTCAGCAGATTCCAAATGTAATGTTCCAGATGCTGCTGCGCGGCGCAAACGCTGTTGGCTATAAAAACTATCCAGACAACGTAATTCGTGCATTCGTTAAAGAATCCGCAGAGGCTGGTATCGACGTATTCCGTATCTTCGACTCCCTGAACTGGCTGAAAGGTATGGAAATTGCAATCGACGAAACTCTGAAACAGAACAAAGTATGTGAAGCATGTCTGTGCTACACCGGTGATATTATGGACGCAAAACGCGACAAATACACACTGGATTACTATGTAAGAAAAGCAAAAGAACTGGAAAGAACCGGTACTCATATTCTGGGTATCAAAGATATGTCCGGTCTGCTGAAACCAGCTGCTGCAACTAAATTAATCAGCACACTGAAACAGGAAATCGGTATTCCAATTCACCTGCATACACATGACACCACCGGTAACGGTGTTGCAACTGTACTGGCAGCTTCCGAAGCCGGCGTAGATATCGCAGACTGCGCAATCAACGCAATGGCAGGTTTAACCAGCCAGCCAGCAATGAACTCCATCGTTGCTGCTCTGGAAAATACCGAACGCGAAACCGGTATGTCTGTTGACGATCTGCAGAAAGTATCCGATTACTGGGCAGCTGTACGTCCTGTATACGGCAGCTTTGAATCCGATCTGAAATCCACCAACGCTGAAATTTATAAATACGAAATTCCTGGCGGTCAGTACTCCAACCTGAAAGCACAGGTAGAAAGCTTCGGCTTAGGTCACAGATTTGATGACGTGAAAAAAATGTATCGTGATGTTAACATGATGTTAGGCGATATCGTTAAAGTAACACCATCCTCCAAAGTAGTTGGTGACTTAACCATCTTCATGATTCAGAATGACCTGACACCTGAAAACATTTATGAAAAAGCAGCAAACATGGACTTCCCTGACTCTGTAGTAACCTATTTTGAAGGTCAGATGGGTCAGCCGGAAGGCGGTTTCCCTGAAGAACTGCAGAAACTGGTTCTGAAAGGCAAACCATTCATTACCTGCCGTCCTGGCGAAATTTTACCTGCTGAAGATTTCGATGCAATCAAAAAACATCTGGACGAAGAATTTGGTCTGGATGCAGATATGAAACAGGTAATGAGCTACTGCATGTATCCAAAAGTATACGAAGATTATCTGGAAGCAAAACTGGACAACGGCGAATTCGTTCACATGGGCAGCGATGTATTCTTCCACGCAATTACTGAAGGTGAAACCTGCGAAATCGCTCTGAGCGAAGGTAAAATCCTGGTAACCAAACTGGTTGAAATCCGCAAAGCTGACATGGAAGGCTTCCGCGAATTAATCTTTGAAGTAAACGGTAACAGAAGAACTGTTAAAGTACTGGATAAAGCTGCGAAATCCGTAGCTACCGTAGCATCTACCGTAATGGCAGATGAAGGCAATCCAAACGAAGTTGGCGCTAACATCCCTGGTACTTTAATCAAACTGCTGGTTAAAGAAGGCGATGAAGTAAAAGAAAACGAACCAATCGCTGTTCTGGAAGCTATGAAAATGGAAACCAACGTACTGGCAACTGCGTCCGGTAAAATTGCAAAAATCAATGCAAAAGAAGGTTCTCAGGTAGTAGCTGGCGAATTAATCGCAGTAATCGAATAGTAAAACGCAAAGTAAAGCCCCTGAATGTTAACATTCAGGGGCTTTTTATGTGCGAAAGCTCGCAGGAGGTACAGCATGGAAAAGCCAGTCACAGGGGATTTGTGACCGGCTTTTCGGGAGATGTTATATGATGGTAAAAAGGGTAAACGTATTACATAGATTCAGTGAAAATCTGATAAGCCGGAGCACCTTCGCACTCTGCAGGGATGTCAACCCCCAGCATCATCAGGTCTTCACGGCAGGAGCCCATATCCATCAGTTTTTTGAA
>DAISWV010000061.1:0-7770 GCA_036826195.1 Peptococcaceae bacterium
TGAAAAAAGTATTAAGTATGGTAGTATTATCTGCACTTGCGGTGACGAATCTGGCCGGCTGCGGCGGCAGCGATGCAGATACAGCACAGCAGGCGGAAACATCAAGCGCGATTTCTGTCATCTCCCGTGAAGATGGTTCTGGTACACGAGGCGCGTTTGTAGAACTGTTTGGTGTAGAACAGAAAAATGAAGCCGGCGAAAAAGAAGATATGACAACCGAAGAGGCAAGCATTACAAACAGCACCTCTGTAATGATGACAACCGTTGCAGGCAATGTAAATGCAATTGGCTATATTTCGTTAGGCTCTCTGAACGATACCGTGAAAGCTGTAAATATTGACGGTGTGGCTCCAAGTGTAGATGCGATTAAAGGTGGCAGCTACAAAATTTCCCGTCCGTTCAATGTTGTTCCGAATGTTGCCGGTTTAACACCAGAAGCACAGGATTTCATGAATTATATCATGAGTGCAGACGGGCAGGCGGTTGTTGAAGAAAATGGTTATATCGCATCTGTAGATAATGCAGAGGCTTATACTGGCGGTAATATGAGCGGCAAGGTAATTGTAGCAGGGTCTTCTTCTGTGACTCCGGTTATGGAAAAATTAAAAGAAGCCTACGTGGCGCTGAATCCGGATATGACTGTGGAAGTGCAGATGAGCGATTCCAGTACTGGTGTAACATCTGCGATTGATGGAACCTGCGACCTGGGTATGGCTGCCCGTGAACTGAAAGATAGCGAAACTGAAAAAGGAGCGGTATCTACAGCCATTGCTCTGGACGGAATTGCGGTTATTGTAAATAACGATGCAGCGATTACGGACCTGACAGCAGAACAGGTGAAAGATATCTATACCGGTGTGGTAACTGACTGGAGCCAGCTGAACGAATCCAAATAAAAACAGATTGCCCGTGGTTTGCGCATTGCGAAAATCATGGGCGGTTCTGTTTAATAAAATGCTGTGATTCAGTGGTTTGCGAATATTATTTTAATAGTCGATAAATGAGGGAAGTATATGGAAACATCCAGATATAAAGTGCTTCAGATGCGTGAGAATGCGATGCATATTATTTTTCTGACAGCGGCCTGTGCTTCGGTGCTGGCGGTGGGGCTAATCTGCATATTTCTGTTTGCCAACGGGATTCCCGCTATGGCAGAGATTGGTCTGTTTGATTTTCTGCTAGGCGAAAAATGGAAACCGGGCAATGATATTTATGGCATTATGCCAATGATTCTGGGAAGCATTTATACTACAGCAGGAGCAATTCTACTGGGCGTACCGGTGGGAGTGCTTATGGCGATTTTTATGGCCAGATTCTGTCCGGGACGTTTATATAAAATTCTGAAACCGGCAGTGGATTTGCTGGCAGGGATTCCATCCATCGTATATGGTTTTTTTGGATTGATTGTGCTTGTGCCGTTTGTGCGAAATCATTTTGGCGAGGACGGGCAGAGTATGCTGACGGCATCCATTCTGTTGGCAATTATGATTTTGCCCAGCATTATCAGTGTCAGTGAATCTTCACTGCGAGCCGTTCCGGAAAGCTATTATGAGGGCGGCCTGGCGCTAGGGGCCAGTCACGAGCGCAGTGTGTTTTTTGCGGTGATTCCTGCAGCATCGTCGGGGATTTTGGCGGGCATTATCCTGGGTGTTGGCCGTGCCATCGGGGAAACTATGGCAGTGATGATGGTTGTTGGCAATCAGACAAGAGTTCCGGACAGCTTGCTTGACGGGATTCGTACGCTGACAACCAATATTGTAATGGAAATGGGCTATGCAACCGATTTGCACCGCGAGGCACTGGTGGCAACAGCGGTTGTACTCTTTGTTTTTGTTCTGATTATTAATCTGGCATTTTCTCTGCTAAAACGGAAGGAGCGATAATATGGCAGCTGTACAGGAAGCGATTAACCGGCAGACATGGAAACAGCGTCTGAAAACATATAAACGTACACCGTTGTCGTTTGTGCTGCTTTTGCTGGTTTGTCTATCAGCTGTAATTACAGTCGGGGTTCTGGCAATGCTGATTGGTTATATTCTGATTCGCGGGATTCCGAATCTGACACCGTCCCTCTTTGCGTGGACGTACAACACGGAAAACGTATCGATGATGCCGGCACTAGTTAACACCGTGCTGATGGTACTGTTTTCTTTGCTGATTGCAGCTCCGGTCGGGATAGCCTCTGCTATTTATCTGGTGGAGTATGCAAAGCGTGGTAACAAGTTTGTAGGGATTATCCGTGTGACCACGGAAACTCTGCAGGGTATTCCGTCGATTGTATATGGTCTCTTTGGGGCACTGTTTTTTGTAAAAGCTCTGGACTGGGGGCTTTCGCTGATTGCCGGTGCGTTTACGCTGGCAATTATGATTTTACCGCTGATTATGCGTACCACAGAAGAAGCATTAAAATCCGTACCGGATAGTTATCGGGAGGGCGCTTTTGGTCTGGGTGCCGGAAGGGTGCGAACAGTGTTCCGCATTATACTGCCGACAGCTGTACCTGGAATTTTAGCCGGTGTGATTCTGGCAATTGGTCGTATTGTAGGGGAATCGGCAGCGCTGATTTTTTCGGCGGGCACCATTGCAGCAGTGCCAGATAGTGTATTCGATTCTGCCCGTACGTTGTCAGTGCATATGTACTGTCTGTATTCAGAAGGTCTTTATACCGACCAAGCGGCAGCAACAGCGGTTATTTTACTGTTAATTGTAATTGCAATCAACTGGGTGTCAAATTTTGTGGCAAAGAGAATTTCGAGAGGATAGGAATTTATGAAAATAACAATAGGAGCTAACGAATCATCGAAAGAACTGCAACATATGCAGGAAGCATTTCATATTCGCAATTTGAATTTGTATTATGGTGATTTTCATGCACTGAAAGATATCAACCTGTCTCTGGATGCAAAAGAGATTACTGCCTTTATCGGCCCTTCCGGATGTGGAAAATCCACGCTGCTGAAAACGCTGAACCGCATGAATGATTTAGTGGAAGGCTGCCGGATTACCGGCGAAGTTGCGTTAAACGGCGAGAATATTTATGGCGATATGGATATCAATCTGCTTCGCAAACGAGTAGGGATGGTATTTCAGAAACCAAATCCGTTTCCGATGAGTATTTATGATAATATTGCATTTGGTCCGCGCACACATGGTATTCGCAGTAAAGTGCAGCTGGATGAAATTGTAGAGCAGTCGCTTCGCAGTGCAGCCATCTGGGATGAAGTAAAGGATCGTTTGAAAAAAAGTGCGCTGGGTTTATCCGGTGGTCAGCAGCAGAGACTGTGCATCGCACGGGCTCTGGCAGTAGAACCTGAGATTTTGCTGATGGATGAACCGACTTCTGCTCTGGACCCGATTTCAACATCAAAAATAGAAGACCTTGCGGTGGAATTAAAGAACGATTATACTATTATTATGGTAACACACAATATGCAGCAGGCAGCCCGCATTTCTGACAAAACCGCATTTTTTCTGCTGGGAGAAGTGATTGAGTATAATCAGACAGAAAAACTGTTTTCGCTTCCGCAGGATAAACGGACAGAGGATTATATTACCGGGAGGTTTGGCTGATATGCGGAATAAATTTGATGAGCAGCTGGAATTGCTCAATAGAGAACTGATTGAGATGGGTGCATTGTGTGAACGCTCTTTGAAGATTATTGTGGACGAACTGCTGAGTGGCGATATGACACATAATGAAGAAGTCATTCATGCAGAATCTGAAATTGACCAGAAGGAGCGGGATATCGAGCAGCTCTGTTTAAAACTTCTTTTGCAGCAGCAGCCGGTAGCTGGGGATTTACGTCAGATTTCTGCGGCACTGAAAATGATTACCGATATGGAACGGATTGGCGATCAGACGCAGGACATTGCCGAAATTCTGAATTATGGGACGCTGGGTGCACTGTATCATGACCATGTGCTGGTTCAGATGGCAAAGGCTGCAATGCAGATGGTAACCGGCAGTGTGGATGCCTATGTTCGTAACGATGCAGCACTGGCAGAGGCTGTTATGCGGCAGGATGATGAAGTGGACAGACTGTTTTTACGGGAACGGGAAGAACTGATTGCCATTATTGCTGCTGACCCGCAGAGCGGTGAAATTGCGCTGGATCAAATGATGATTGCCAAATATTTTGAACGTATTGGCGACCACGCAGTAAATATCGCAAACTGGGTATATTTCTCAATTACAGGAAGTCACGGGAGAGATGTATAAATGATTTATTGTGTAGAAGATGAAGCCAGCATTCGTGAACTGGTGGTTTACACATTACAGGCAACTGGATATGAGGCGCAGGGCTTTGCTGACGGCAAAGCTTTTTCTGCTGCTCTGGAACAGCAGCTGCCAGATTTGGTTCTGCTGGATATTATGCTGCCGGGTGAAGATGGCCTGCAGATTTTAAAAAAGCTTCGTGCAAATCCGTATACAGCGGATCTGCCGGTGATTATGGTAACCGCGAAGGGCACGGAATTTGACAAAGTTATCGGTCTGGATAGCGGTGCCGATGATTATATTGCAAAGCCGTTCGGCATGATGGAACTGGTAAGCCGTGTGAAAGCACTGCTGCGTCGCACGCGGAAAGAGAAAGAACCGGTTCATGCGCTGGAATGCGGAAAACTGGTGTTAAACCATGATACCCATCGGGTACTGGTGGATGGTCAGGAAGTTGTACTGACCTATAAAGAATTTGAACTGCTGGAATATCTGCTGGAAAATCGGGGAATTGTGCTGACACGAGATAAGATTCTGGATAGAATCTGGGGATTTGCTGCCGGTGTGGAAACCCGTACACTGGATGTGCATATCCGCAGCCTGCGACAGAAACTGGGAGCTGGTGGAGAACTGATTGAAACGGTTCGCGGTGTGGGGTATCGGATTGGTGATGAACGATGAAAAAACGACTTTTCAAAAGTATGAGTCTGCTGGCGATTTTCGCCATTGCGCTGACAACACTGATTCAGGGTGTTTTCTTCAGTGGTGAACTATATGATGCCATGAAACAGCAGCTGGTTCACGAGGCGGTATGTCTGGCAGAGGCGATGGATGGAAATGATGCTGCCTATTTGCAAAAGGTCAGTCAGAAGAATCTGGAGACACGAATCACTCTGATTGATGAAGATGGGACAGTGCTGTTCGATAGCCGGATAGAAAGCCAGACTACGATGGAAAATCATAATGAACGGCCGGAAATTGTGGAAGCTCGGAAAAACGGAAATGGCGATGATGTCCGTGACTCGGAGACGCTGGGACAGAAAACAGTGTATTATGCGCTGCTTTTAAAGGATGGAAAGGTGCTTCGTGTGGCACATACCATGGATAATCTGTGGCAGAATATTCTGGATATCATGCCGCAGGTCATTCTGTTTACAGCTCTGCTCCTGATTCTGGTGCTTTGGCTGGTTCGCTGGCTGGTGAAGAAAATTGTAGTGCCGATTCATACGCTGAATCTGGAAAATCCGCTGGATAATGAAATGTATGATGAACTGGCTCCGCTTCTTTATCGGATTTCGAGGCAGAACACGCAGATTCAGAACCAGTTGAAAGAACTGGAGGAACGGCAGCAGGAGTTTTCTACACTGACTAGAAATATGGATGAGGGCCTTGTGATTGTAAACGGAGAAGGCTATATTTTATCGATCAACAAACGTGCAGTGGAAATTTTCGGGCTGGATGATGCCGATTATATCGATCGTCATATTCTGGCGGTAAATCGAAATCTGGATCTTCAGAATATGATTGCCGAAGGTCTGGAAGGGCATCAGAGAGAAATGCTGCTGGAACTGGACGGACGTACCTATCAGATTATGTCTAACCCGATTCATGTATCTGGCAGTAATGTACAGGGGCTTGTGCTGCTTTTGCTGGATGTAACCGAAAAACAGCAGCAGGAACAGCTGCGGCGAGAATTCACAGCCAATGTATCTCATGAGTTGCGTACACCGCTGACTGCTATTTCCGGCTATGCAGAAATCATGGCGCAGGGGCTGGTGCCGGAGGAAAATGTGAAACCGTTTGCAGAAAAAATCTATAAAGAGGCGAATCGGATGATTACGCTGATTGCTGATATTATTCAATTGTCACAGCTGGATGAAGGTAAGGCGCAGTTTGCTTCTGAAGCAGTAGAGATGAGTGAGCTTGTGGAGGATGTTGTGCAGCGTCTTCAGCCTCTAGCGCAACAGAATGAGGTGACTTTAAGCGCTTATGTGGAACCGGTTTGCATGACAGGTGTCCGGCAGGTATTGCAGGAGATTGTGTATAATCTGTGCGAAAACGCGATTAAATATAATCGGCCGGGAGGTACAGTGAAGGCTTCGGTTGTTCAGGTGGGAAACCAGGCAATCGTGAAAGTTGTGGATACCGGTATTGGCATTCCGATGGAAGAACAGCCCCGTGTATTTGAGCGTTTTTACCGGGTGGATAAAAGCCATTCGCGAATTATTGGAGGAACGGGTCTGGGGCTTTCCATTGTAAAACATGGGGTACAGCTGCATCACGGCGAGATTGTTCTGGAGAGTCAGCTAGACCGGGGTACCAGTATCACAGTTCGGCTGCCGATACAAATGTAGAAGTTGTTGCTATGGAATTTATGCCTTGGATTTATAATATACAGATAAAGAAACATAGCATATTCCTGAAATAAAAGTAATATAAACAGAACCGCCTGCGGCAGAAATATTCTGCCGCAGGCGGTTTTTGATTTATGAGCGTAGCCAGATTTATTACTTCGTACTGTCCTGATGCTGACGACGACCTGTCCATACTTCATCCGGTGTTGTAAGGTGCCATGCATTGACATCATTGGCATAGACATAATCCAGCAGCCTTTGTGCAGCCGATGTCTGTGTGCGATGCGAATCCCAGGATAAGGTGACGTTAATATGCGCTTCCGGGTTGCTGAGACGCGTTACATCGCAGTATTTCGAAGTCAGTTCCATGTCGCTTTCTTCTTTGATTGTGGAGCGTAACACCACAATCGAAGCATTCAGCGGAAGCATAACACGTTCCAGCAGTTCGCGCTCCCCTTCAAAAATAATTTTTGGCGTGATATCAATTGCATTGCTCAAGATATCGATGGAACGGGATTTGTAGTCGAACGCCGGCAGAGCAACAAACGGCATTTTTGCAAAGTCGGCAAAATTTCGTACAGGTTCGCCCGATAAACTGTTTGGGTGCGGTGTCAGGATAACGTATTCATCTTCCCATAATGTATAATGTTCAAAAGATGGATTTTCGGAAACAGAGGAAGAGATACCAAAATCAATGACGCCGTTTAAAATATCGGTTTCAATTTTTTCGATGGTGGAAACGGTATGGCGGATGGTTAAATCCGGGTTAGCCCGAATAAAGGCAGGCAGCCATTCCCGTAAATACATGGAGTCGGTAGAAGCGATTGTGATAACTTTTTCCTGCCGCTGCTGCATAGCGTCGATTTCTGTACGGATATTATCCAGCTCGCGCAGAATATTATGAGCGTGTTCCAGTACAATTTTTCCATACTGGTTTAATACAATATTACGTCCCTGGCGGTCGAATAACTGAACACCCAGTTCTGCCTCAATACGGGATAAGGTATTGCTGAGTGATGGCTGGGAAATCATCAGTTTATTAGCGGCCTTGGTAATGTGCTGGCATTCAGCGATGGTCTTGAAATACTGCAGCTGTAATAATTCCATAAAAACACCTCTTGTTAGAATAATAAAGTCAGATACAACTTGATTGTACCACATAAAGGGAGAATTGATAAGTTATTTATACAAAATAATACA
>DAISWV010000062.1:0-7746 GCA_036826195.1 Peptococcaceae bacterium
TATGCAAGGCCAGAAAACCGATGGAGGATCGTGGAGGATTAATGGAGCATAAATGGAAGATGGTTTGGTTTAATCAATATAGTTCTGGAAGATATGGAGCTTAATTTGCACAAAACGTTTAAAAAACAAAGAGATTCTAAGAAGGTTTATGAAAAGAAGCTCCACATCCTCCGTTGCTCCATTCACCTGAACGATTCTGAACCTTTGCTGAAGGATTTCTGAAGGATTGTTTGGCTCAACCATTATACTTCTGAATGATCTGAATGATTCTGCCACAAACTATTCTAATAGTAAAACAAAACATAGAAAGGTTTACTGTAAAATCGTTCAGACCCTTCAGCCCTTCTTATACATATTAAAACATTACAACATAAAAAACATATAAAACCATTAGGGGCTCTGCCCCTTCCCCCGAAGCTCTGGAGATTATTAAAATTCCCCGTCGCCGGGCTCTCTTTTAGCAGAACCGAATCAGACTGTCAAGAGCGAGGTGCCTCTGGCATGCTTTGCACTCTTGACCGGCTGCTTTCGGCTTCTGCTTTAAGAAGTTCAAGCGACGGGGATTTATAAATTCTTCAGAGCCGTTTCCCTTTGCAAGGGACGGAAGGGTAGATATAAAAAAAACGACCCCACCTCTAAAGATGGAGTCGTGCATTGCTTATGATGACGAATTAGTCAGCATACAGTGGGAAACGGTCGGTTAATGCTTTTACCATTTCTTTTGCTTTTGCTTCGTCTTTTTTCAGCAGAACAGTTTCGAAAATCGCAGCGATTTCGCCCATTTCTGCTTCTTTCATGCCGCGGGATGTAACAGCTGGTGTACCAACGCGGATACCGCTTGTAACAAATGGGCTTTCGGTTTCAAATGGGATGGTGTTTTTGTTAACGGTTACGTTTGCATCATCCAGCATTTTTTCTGCTTCTTTACCGGTTAAGCCTTTGGATTTTACGTCAATCAGCATCAGGTGGTTGTCGGTGCCGCCGCTTACTAAGCGGAAGCCCTGATTCTGCAGGCCGTCAGCCAGTGCTTTTGCGTTGGCAACGATCTGTTTCTGGTATTCTTTGAATTCCGGCTGCAGCGCTTCGTGGAAGCAAACTGCTTTTGCTGCGATTACGTGCATCAGAGGACCGCCCTGGATACCAGGGAAGATTGCTTTGTCGATCTGTTTTGCGTATTCTTCTTTGCACATAATCAGACCGCCTCTTGGGCCGCGCAGTGTTTTGTGTGTTGTGGTGGTTACGAAGTCTGCGTATTCCACTGGGTTTGGATGCAGGCCGGCTGCTACTAAACCAGCGATGTGCGCCATGTCTACCATCAGGTATGCGCCAACTTCGTCTGCGATTTCACGGAATTTTGCGAAATCCAGTGTGCGTGGGTATGCACTTGCACCGGCAACAATCATTTTTGGTTTGGTTTCCAGTGCGCGAGCGCGTACTTTATCGTAGTCGATTACTTCAGTGCCTTCTTCTACGCCGTATGCTTCAAAGTTAAAGTATTTACCGGAAATGTTTACCGGGCTCCCATGAGACAGGTGACCGCCGTGGTTCAGGTTCATACCTAATACGGTATCCCCTGGCTGCAGCATTGCAAAGTATACTGCAGTGTTTGCGTTTGCACCGGAGTGCGGCTGTACGTTTGCATGGTCTGCACCGAACAGTTTTTTTACACGGTCTCTAGCCAGGTTTTCTGCGATATCAACAAATTCGCAGCCGCCGTAGTAGCGTTTGCCAGGGTAGCCTTCTGCGTATTTGTTGGTCAGCACGCTGCCCTGTGCTGCCATAACAGCAGGGCTTACAAAGTTTTCAGATGCAATCAGCTCAATTTTGCTGCTCTGTCTGTTTTTTTCCAGAAAAATCGCTTCCGCTAATTCCGGATCCACTGGCTGAACCAGCTCTTTTACGTAATCAATCATGAGTCAAACCTCCATATTTAGATTTTACATAGATTTAGATATCTTATACTGTAGGGGCCGTTGACCACAACGGCCCGTTTTTCCTATTTCGATTGCGGGCGGTTGTGGGCATCCGCCCCTACACCAGGAAAAAGACCTAGCCTACTCTAAGGTGTATTTTGCTCTTTCCCCGCCGATTAACTTGCCACGGCAGGATGCGGCAGTCAGTCTTGCACTGCCGATATATTTTACGCTCAGGCGTTTTGGCACTGCCACTGGACGCAGGTGCATACCGATTAAGGTTTCACCGATATCTAAACCGCCGTGGGCCTGAATGTTTTCTACCATAACCGCATCTTTTTTATGACGGAATGCGTAGCTGCCCATAGAACCGCCTGCTTTTACATGCGGTACTACCGTTACTTCCGGCAGATTGTATTTTTCTGCCACTTCACGGTCCACTACCAGAGCACGGTTTAAGTGCTCACAGCACTGGAATGCCAGATAAATACCCTTTTCTTCGGCCATTGGCGCCAGCACTTCATACAGTGCTGCTGCAATATCCGGCTGGCTGTCTTTGCCGATTCTGCCGCCGTGCACTTCACTGGTGCTGCAGCCGATTACACAAATCTGGCCTGGTTTCAGGTTGGCAACTTCCAGATATTCAGCAAAAGCTGCCTGCATCTGCTGCTGAATTTCCTGCATATCCATAATTAACGCGCCTCCAGTTCATGAATTTTATCAATACGTTTTTGATGACGGCCGCCTTCAAACTCGGTAGTCAGCCAGATTTTTACGATATCCAGAGCCAGACCCTGGCCTACCACACGCTGCCCCATAGTTAAAATATTGGAGTCATTGTGTTCTCTGGTTGCATGTGCCGAGAAGGTATCGTGACACAGAGCCGCACGAATGCCTGGTACTTTGTTTGCCGCAATACCAATGCCGATGCCGGTACCGCAGATTAAAATCCCTCTGTCGAATTCACCGGCTGCCACCGCTTTTGCTACCGGAGCGGCAATGTCCGGATAATCACAGGACTGGGTATCGTATGTCCCGTAATCTTTATATTCATAACCGTTTGCTTCTAAGAACTTGATAACGGCCTGCTTTAATTCAAAACCGCCGTGGTCACAGCCAACTGCAATTTTCATGGTAATGCTGCCTCCTTATTCTGATTATATACCTTTATCATACCGCAAAGTTCCGGTTCCGTACAGTCTTACCCGGTTCTTTCCGGCCATCACACATCATTAGTTTTTTTTATCTTTTCCAAAACCGCCGCAATCTGTGCGTTCAGCACCGCAAAGCATTGCGCATACTCCTCTATGCTTCCGCCATAGGGGTCGGGAATATCCGGTGCAGACGCATCCCCCATCGCATACGCAGTCAGCAAAAACGTTTTTCCACTATGCTGCGGCATTGCGTAATCCAGCATCTGTTTGTGCTGCCGCGTCATGGTAAACACGTAATCAGCCGCATCGACCATGGCTTCGGTAATCTGCTTTGCCGTAAACTGCGACATGTCACAGCCGTGCTCTGCCGCCACGATTACTGCCTGAGGCGAAGCCTGTGACGGCCCGGCACACATCACACCGGCAGATGCCGCAGAAAATCCGCCGTACTGCTCCGGCTGTGTCTCGATGATTTTTTTTGCAGCCGCCTCTGCCATTGCACTGCGGCATGTGTTACCTGTGCAGACAAATAAAATATTCATTCCATCCCCTGCTTTCTAACCTGTACATGATTCATTCACGACACTGTACCGTCTAAAACCGGCTGCCCGATTATCTGCTCCAGCTGTGCTTTTGTTACAGAGCCTTTTCGCAGAATCACCGGCACATCCCGGCTCACATCCAGAATGGTGGATGCCACCCCAACCTGGCAGACTCCGCCGTCAACCACAGCTGCGATCCGTCCGGAAAGCTCCTGCTCCACCTGAGCAGCGGTTGTCGGGCTCGGATTGCCGGACAGGTTCGCACTCGGTGCCGCAACCGGCACATCCGCCAGTTTTAATAACGCCAACGCAGCAGGGTGGTTCGGCATACGCACTGCAACCGTATCCAGGCCGCGGGTTACATAATCGGGTACAACGCCCGGCTGTTTCTGAAACACCAGTGTCAGCGGCCCCGGCCAGAAGGCCTGCATCAGCTTCTCAGCCGCCTCTGAAATTTCGAGCGCAACCGTATGCAGCTGTGCTCTATCGTGAATCAGTATAATTAACGGCTTGTCCGAAGGCCGTCCTTTTGCTTCGTATATTTTCTGTACTGCATCGGCATCCAGCGCATGAGCACCGAGCCCATACACCGTGTCGGTAGGAAATGCCACCGTTTCACCAGATTGCAGCAGGGCTGCCGCCTCCCGCAGGGCTGCCGCCGAACTGCCGGACAGTCTTTTTGTATGCATCGGCCTCACCTCCGTTTTCTGCCGAAGCGCACCTTTATCGTTTACTGATATGCTTCTTCCATCAGCAGACGATCCATTTCTGCTTTTTCACGTTCTTCTTCCGGATCCAGAGTACAGATGCGCACCAGTGTGCTGAACATCAGGCGCAGGCCGTTCTGCACTGCATCATCGGTAACCGCTTCTGCTTTGTTGTGGCTGATGCCTTTTTCGCATGGCACAAAGAACAGCGCAGAGCGGGTCAGTCTTGCCATATACATGGTGTCATGGCCGGCACCGCTTGTCATGTGCAGGAAGGTGAGCATGTTTCTCAGGCACTGTTCCACCAGGAACTCTGCCATATTATCATCTAATTTCACCGGTGTTTCCTGGCTCAGAATTGCAGGATCAATACGCAGATTACGGCTGGATGCAATCGCAGACATTTCCTGATGCAGTTTGGTTACCACTTCGCTGATTACTTCACGGTCAATGCCGCGAATATCAACATATAATTCCACTTTGCCAGGCACAATGTTCATAGCGCCGTTCACAACAACGCATTTGCCTACGGTTGCCACAATGCGCTGATTTGCATATTCACGGCCCAGGCGTTCTACCGCCAGAATAATTTCCGCCGCACCGGCCAGCGCATCCTGACGGGAATCCATCGGGCACGCACCGGAGTGTGCTGCCGCACCTTCCACTGTAATACGGAAGCGATGCGGTGCTGCAATATGACTTACAATCCCGATATCGGTTCTGCGTTCATTTAAAACAGGACCCTGCTCAATATGCATTTCGATAAAACCGAAAGAATCTTTGATGTACTGGCGTTCCAGATACAGATTATCCGGGCTGCCGCCCAGTTCACGAATCGCATCGTATGCACTGATGCCGTCTTTATCCACGTAACCTTTCAGCATTTCACCAGTCAGCTGTTCCGCCAGCAGCTTGCTGCCGATGGTAGCACAGTTGAAACGGCTGGATTCCTCACAGCGGAATACAATTAATGTAACGGTACGGCGCTGTGGAACCTGATCCAGCAGACGCATTGCATGAAAGGCTGTCATAACCCCTAACAGGCCGTCATATTTGCCGCCATCCGGAACAGTATCCATATGAGACCCCAACAGAATTGGAGGGAAATCCGGATTGCCGTCCTCTTCACCGCGACGGGTAATCCACAGGTTGCCGGCCCCGTCCCATTTTACTTCAAAGCCTGCTTCTACGGCCATATCCGCCAGCAGTTTGTGGGCCTGCTGATCTGCTTCGCCATATCCCAGACGATCCATACCGCCACCGGAATTCTGGCCGATAGCTGCCAGAGCATTAAAATCTGCCTGATACTGTTCCCAGTTCAGCTGTTGCAAAGAAACTCTTCTCATTGTATAACTCCTTTGTCTATTATGACTGTTTTAATTTTGCTTTCTATTATATTCTTTCTATGTCTGCGTTATTTTCACCTACATATACTCTTCTGCATTTTAACATATTTCCTCCCGAAAGCCAAAGGAAACTCCTGTTTTTGTGCGGAAATCTTTATGACGCACAGATTCGGGCAGATTTCCTACTGCAGATTATAAAAACTGCAGCCGGATTGTAATCAATTGTACTCATTTAGTTACAGTCAGGTTACAAAACCGCCATTTTCCTTCCCCTTTCCGTTGAATTATGCTAGAATAAGGTCGCGTGAATAGCAGAATGTGCAAATGCACATGATTTTCTTTGATATCAGAAACATAACGATAATCAGGTTATAACGAAAAATAACGAACTCCAACGAAAAGAAAGGTGGCGGATAGCAGATATTTCATCTGCGTAACGTATGAACAATCTGACGGCAAAGTTCAAACACTTAGTTGATTTTTTTGAAAGCAAAGGTTCTAAACAGTATTTTCTGGGCGGTATCGCAATCACCGTTCTCATCTTATTTGCATGTACCTTCTCGGTAACAACCTCCTACTCGGTGGTAATTGACGGCAAAGACATGGGGCAGATCAGCTCCGCTGCAGCTTTAAACAAAGCACTGAATGCATCGAAAGAAAAAGCACAGCAGGAAACCGGTCTGGAAATCACTGCTTCCTACAATACCGTAGAAGCAAAAGCAAAACACAGTCTCTTCTCCGATAAATTAAGCGACGAAGAACTGAACGCGTTAATCGATGAAGAGGTAGAATGGCTGGCTCCGGGCGCTATGTTAAATGTAAACAACGGCGAAGTTCAGCTGGCTCTGGCATCGGAAGCAGATGCACAGAAAGTTCTGGACAAGTTAAAAGAAACTGCAACTGCCAATGCCGGCAATGCGGTTGTAAAATCGGTGGATTTCCTGCAGGAAGTAACCATTGAACCAGGCAACGTAAAAGCTTCCGAAATTGCATCTCCTGAAAAAGTGCTGGAAAAAATCGCGGCTGGTAAAGAAGCGGTACAGACCCATAAAGTTGCAGAAGGCGAATCCTTCTGGACCATCGCACACAACAATGACTTATCCGTATCCGAACTGCAGAATCTGAACCCGAACATTGTTCCGGAAAAACTGCAGATTGGTCAGGAAATCTCCTTAACCAAACTGGAACCGCTGGTAAGCGTAGTGGTAACCAAAGAAGTAACCGTTGAAGAAGCAATTGCTCACGCAACCGAGTACAAAGACAACAACAGCCTGTTAAAAGGCGAAACCAAAGTTATCACCAAAGGTGCTGACGGTAAAAAGAAAGTAACTTATGAAGTAAAAGAAGCAAACGGTGCAACCATCGAGAAAGTTGCATTAAACGAAGTTGTAATTTCGGAACCTGTAACAGAAGTTGTAAGTAAAGGGACCGCTTCTATTAAAATCTCTTCCCGTGCTGCAAACAGCAGCGGCGTGCTGAGCTGGCCAAAGAACGGTAAAATTACTTCTCCTTACGGAACCAGAAGCCGCGGCTTCCACTCCGGTATCGATATTTCTGCAAAAACAGGCGATGCTGTTTACGCAGCAGCAGGCGGTAAAGTTGTTCTGGCAAGCTGGTATTACGCGTACGGCAACTGCATTGTAGTTGACCATGGCAACGGTATGAAAACAAGATACGCTCACTTATCCGCTTACAACTGCAAAGTTGGCGATCAGGTAGCACGTGGTCAGCAGATTGGCCGCGCAGGCAACACCGGCAGAAGTACCGGGCCGCACTTACATTTCGAAGTAATTATTAACGGCAGTACCAAAAACCCGGTAAACTATCTGAAATAAGTAAATCTAAACATGAAATTAAATGCGCGGGAATTGCTCCCGCGCATTTTTTATGCTATGATTAATTTATTATAAACTGGTAAGAAACGATTATGATATAAGGAGGATGCTTTTTATGTATGAAGTATTAATTATCGGTGCCGGCCCTGCCGGTATGACTGCAGCCATTTATGCTGCACGTGCAGGTTACAAAACTGCCATCTTAGAACACGGGGTTCCTGGCGGTCAGGCTGCAACCACCGATATGAT
>DAISWV010000063.1:0-7719 GCA_036826195.1 Peptococcaceae bacterium
TTTATGAATAATCGTGATCATCGTAAAATTACTGTGATTGACGGGAAAGTCGGTTTTACAGGAGGCTATAATCTGGCGGACCGGTATTTTAATATTGACAGTCCCTACGGATACTGGAAAGATACCGGTATTAAACTGACCGGTGATGCTGTGAAGAGTCTTACAGCCTTTTTCCTCGAAATGTGGAACATGACACAGAAACAGAAAGAAAATCAGAAGCCGTTTTTCCCGGATACGCACTATCAGGCCGAGGAGGATGGCTATGTACAGCCATATGCGGATACACCGCTCGATTATGAAAAGGTGGGCGAGAATGTTTATCTGAATCTGATCAAAAACGCGAAACGGTATGTGTATATCACAACTCCGTATCTGCTGATTGATGATGAGATGCACAGTGAACTGACTCTTGCAGCGCAGCGCGGCGTAGATGTACGGATTGTGACACCAGGGATTCCGGATAAAAAGCTGGTTTACCATGCTACCAGGAGTTATTATGCGCGGCTGATTTCCTGCGGCGTGCGGATTTACGAATACACTCCTGGCTTTATGCATGCCAAGCAGTTTGTGAGTGATGATGAAGTAGCGGTAGTTGGTACCATTAATCTGGATTTTCGCAGCCTGTATCTGCACTTTGAAAACGGCTGCTGGTTTTATAACTGCCGGGCGGTGCATGATGTAAAAGCTGATTTTGAACAGCTGTTTCAGGTCAGTGAAGAAGTAACCGGCCGTTATAAAGGAAAACGAAGCCTGACATTGCGACTGGGAGAATGTATTTTACGTCTTTTAAGTCCGATGATGTAGGCAGATGGGAAAATATAAAACAGAAGACAGAAAAGAAAAAGCGTGTAAACAGTTTGCAATCTGTTTACACGCTTTGTTTTGTTTTGGCAGGGTTATCAGTACTGATGAATGATAACTTCTTTTCCCAGTTTCTGAAGCTGAGAAGTCAGCTTTTCAATGACTACGTTACGCAGACGAATCCCTGGTTTAATCTGTTCATAAGCCGGGTTCAGCTGTGTCCCGAAGAAAATGGTGATGCGATCTGCCAGCAGCAGTTCGTTTAAGAGCAATGTAGAACCGTTTTCCTGTCGCGGTTTGGACAGGGTGTTCCCCTGCAGAATATATTCTAGCAGCTCACTACATTTGTTCATAGTGATAATCCCTTCGGTGACCAGCTCAATGCCGTTGATATGAGAAATCGGCGGTACTTCTGCGGTTAGCAGGTCATGATCATCGGTGGTCAGCACCATACCGCTTTCCCGCGCAAAAATCTGAGCTGTGGTGCCGCCGCAGATTGCTTTGCGACCGTGAGCACGCAGGAAGTCGCCTACAATACGGGCATCGTCCTCTTTGTTTGGAGGAAGCCCGGTCAGAATTGCACATTCCCGTGCCTGGCGCATCTGTACAGCAACACCGGTGGTATCATCCCCGGGTTCACTGATATAGTAACTCATACAGATGTCGATAATCTGATCTACCAGTTCCTGTGCGGAACATTTCAGATTTACATGCTCTTTCAGTGCTTTTACCAGCCCTTTGGTCTGCAAGCCCATTGGCAAAGTCAAACCCAGACCGGCTTCTGTAACACCGTCGCTGCTGATAAACAGCAAATCGTCTTCATTCAGTTTCAGGTGGGCACTGTTAATCTGTTTTCCGAAAATCTCTTCTGTTTCGCGTTCTACCACTTCTACCATGCCGTTTCTAATCAGGATTGGCGGCAGACCGTCAAAGTCGATAATATCTACTTCCCCGTCCGGTGAAATTTTCAGAATTGTAAATGTGGAGTAGGCCACGCCACGCACAGAGCATACAGGCAATGTGCCTACAATAGTTTCTACGATATCGAGCAGCGGGACTTTGCTGCTGACCATTTTAGAAATGATTTTCGTAGTCAGATTAGACAGAATATTGGCTTTTACACCGCTGCCCAACCCGTCGGAAAGTACGACCACTGTTTCGTCTGGATTACGAACGACTTCAACCGAATCGCCGCAGGTAACTTCACCATGTTTAACTAACTGGGTTTTACCAACTTCGCAGATTAAACTCATTGATCAAGCTCCTTTTCCTGGTTGAACTGTTTGATTAAGTCGAGCAGAATAATTTTTGTGTCAGCAGTGGTTTCCCCTAAGAGGCTGGCAATCTGCTGTGCAACGTACATCTGGTTGTTGATAACCTGATTTGCCTTGCTCAGCGTTTCTTCGCGCATTTTATCCAGCTCGGCACGTTTCATTTCATCTTTTGTAATATCCGAGATAATTGCCATATACTGATTCTGGGTTCCCTGCATTCGCACGACATTCTGGCGAGTTACCAGATTGATATCATCATAATGTACAATCTGATCTTTCATCCCGCGACCGGTTGCCACAACCTGTTCAAAGTTACGGTGGTCGATATATTCAAAAATCGCATTGCCGACCTGCAGATTGTAGGCTTTAAACATATCACGAGCAGCAGGGTTGAATTCCTGGATGATGAAATCCTGGTCAAAAATAATGATAGCACTTGGATTGCTTCGAATAGCCGTATTGGCGGTGGATTCCGCACGGCCGCGCATGTAGGTCTGACACATTTTTTCTTCCGCATGACCTCTTGCTACCGCCAATGCTTTTTCATAACAGCTGTCATAGCCGCATGCACCGCAGTTCATAACACGTTTGTTATACTGTTTCAGGTTGGAAAGAATTTCGCGGATACGGGCAGTTTCTACTTTTTCCGGTTCTTTGTAGCGATTTTCAAATACGCGGCTTGTATCCGGTGCTTCCGCAAAATGACGAATTGGTTTATGGCTGTATTTATGATAGTAGTTTTTAATCTCCAGTTTTTTCTCCAGAATACCTCGTTTTTCTAAACCGAAGCCGCCTACGCAGCCGTTGCGGCAGCCATCCAGCTCCAGAAACCGACAGGCGAAATCCGGTGTTTTTTCCAGCTCTTCCAGTGCAGCGATACAGGTGCTTAAGCCGGACAGATACTGTACTTCGTTACTGTTTACCACACCGCGATCCACCATAATCTGCATCAGTTCACCAGCCATAGCCAGCGGAGCCCCCAGAGGTTTATGCTGTGTCAGTTCTACTTCAACTTTGGCCAGTTCCTCTTTATCGACTTTACGGCTGAAGATGAAATCCAGCGCCTGATCCAGAGTCAGGGTCAGGTCAATATCGTTATTTTTTCCAACCATGCTGAGACATGGGGAAATATGCACAACTTTAATGTCCGGACCATATTTCTGTTTTAAGAGGCGGGCATGTACTACGGCCTCGTCTTCAATTGGTGCGAGATGATCCAGCAGTTTTGGGAATTTCTGCTCAATCAGGTTGACTATAATCGGGCAGTGGCTGGAAATAATATATTTGTCAGTATTCTGCAGAAGGTCTGCATACGTATCCAGGAATGGTTCTGCATTGACTGCGATTTCCTCGATGGCATAAAAACCAATCAGTTTTAAACGAGCCCAGATTTCCTCCTGGCTCCACTGATGAAAATGGTTGACATAAACCGGAGTCAGACTGAGAACTACTTTTTCGGTTTTCAGCATTTCTTCCAGCTTTGGAATCTGGTCGATGATGCTTTTTGTGTACTGCGGGCATTCTTTTACACAGCGGCCGCATAATACACACTGGTCAGTCATAATTTTTGCCTGACCGGTGCGAAAACTGATTGCTTTTACATCACAGTTTCGCAGGCAGCGGTAACAGTCCCGGCAGTTACCCATATTATTAATAATTGGAAACATAGACTATTCCCCCTGTAAACAGATTTCAACAAGGCGTGGAACATCGGCAACGGTTATATGCTGGTAGGTTTCTCCGTTTACGCGCACAATCACGCCGTCGGCGCACTGACTCTGACAGAAGGAACCGGCCAGTTCAAACAGGACTTCGCCGGCAGCTTCGCGGCGTTCCAGTTCTACCTGCAAGGCCTGTGCAATTAATGGTGCACCTTTTAAATGGCAGGCGCTGCCCATACAAATCTGAATTTTTTTTGTCATGTCTCATTCCCCTTCTAGTTTATCTAATAAATTAATTATACTTATTAACGGGAGACAGGGCAAGAGGGTAAATTGATTTCCATGCATTCCCTAGTGAAATGTATGCAAAGGCAGGTTATACTGACAAAGACGAAAACAAGGAGGTAACAACATGAACCGACGAAAGACCTTGACGGTAGTCACAGCAGTGTTTCTGAGCTGTAGCCTTATGTTTGGCGGCGGGGCGGCTTTAGCCGATACCTATCAGGTAAAAGCCGGTGATTCCCTGTACAGCATCGCCGGCAATCATAAGATTACCGTAGAAGAACTGAAACGGGCCAATAATCTGCAGGGCTCAAAAATTCTGACTGGACAGATTCTGCAGATTCCGGTTAGCCATGTGTCACATCGCGTAGTCAGAGGAGATTCTCTCTATGAACTGGCAGAGCGTTACGGCTGCACCGTAGATGATATAAAAAAGCGGAATGGTTTGTCCGGCAGTACCATTCGTGTGGGGCAGGTTTTAAAAATTCCATCCACCAATACGGTAAAAAACGAAAGCCAGAGATCGAAGATCTCTTCCTCACGCGGAGGCAGTTATCAGCGAGCTTACACGCAGGCGGAGTGGGATATGCTGGCGCAGGTGGTATACGGTGAAGCACGCGGAGAAATCTATGATGGACAGGTAGCAGTGGCAGCGGTGGTGCTCAACCGTTTAGAAGATGATGGTTTTCCGGACACATTGCATGGTGTCGTGTTTCAGAAAAATGCTTTTACCTGTGTCAATGACGGGCAGTATTATTTAACACCAAACCGGACGGCCTATCAGGCGGCGCTGGAAGCTATGCAGGGAGAGGACCCTACAGGAGGGTGTCTGTATTACTGGAATCCGGTGACGGCAACAAGCCGGTGGATCTGGACGAGAACGATAGAGACGCGGATAGGTAACCATGTATTCGGCAATTAGCCGAGCTTGTTCTTTTTCCTTTTGCGTGTGTTGTTTTGGAATCGGCTGGCTCGCATACAGGTGCTGTAATTTGAAAAATGGGTTTGTATTATTTTGGAGTCCGGTATCCCAGATACTGGACTCCATTTTTTTCTCTTGTCATTGGCTGGCCGTTTATATACTGCATGGCTTCGATACAGTCTCCGATGATGGTATCAGCGATTTTCTGGTTATGGATATCGCCGCGCTCTGCGGATTTCCACTGATTTGCACTGAGCCGTGCGGCTACACGGATATCCAGATCGGCTCGGGCGGCTTTGGCGAGCATGAGCGGAGGAACAGCGAAGCAGTCTGTACCGATGGTGCAAAGCAGATGCCTGGATACACAATGCGGTCCGTGCGATGGTGTTGCCAGCCCGATAGCGGGGAACAGCCCCAGCTTTCGATTCAGTGTTTCCCGATACTGCAGGACATTTCGGGCGGTGTCTGAACGAAAACCGACATACGGGTAACAGTTTGTCAGTGCCAGGTCACAGCCATGGTAAAGGGTTTCACAAATTAGAGCCTGCAGACATGCTGAAAAGTCCCCCTGTAAATCGCCGTCCACAAACAAAACGGCATCGGCTCCGAGTTTTAATGCACAGAGAGCGCCCCAGCTGCGCGGCACATCGATGCCTAAGGGCAGCGGATATTCAATAAGTGCGAGCCGTGAAGCGAGAGGGTGCGCAAGTACGACAGCACGAGTATTGTCTGAGCATCCGTTTAGAACCGGAATTATTATATCCAGTGAAAAGAGATGAGCCAGATTATCCAGTACCGACTGAATATTTTTTTCTTCATTGTAAGCTGGAATGACAGCAGCAATCATAGGTATCCCTCCTGTATAGAATATGCGGAAAGGATTGTCTTTGTTTCGGAATGTTTCACGTGAAACATTTTGGAAATCCGTTATCTGTCTTGACATTCTGTCCGGCTGCGATAAAATAATAAGGTGTTTTGACAGAATATTAACACGATGTTGTTATAGAAATAGAGTTAGCGAGGAAGAAGAGGAAACAGAAATGTCTTTAATGGAAATGCTGCTGGTGGTCTGCCCACTGGTATTTTTTGCAGCCTTTGTAGATGCCATTGCGGGCGGAGGCGGTCTGATTTCGCTGCCGGCCTATATGATTACCGGGATGCCGGCGCATATGGCAATTGCATCTAATAAATTTTCAGCCGCAGTGGGAACGCTCATTGCTACCGTGCGGTTTATCAAAAGTGGAAACCTGCACATGAAAGCAGCTCTGCAGACCGCGGCTTTTGCTCTGGTCGGTTCTGTTATCGGGGCAAAGCTGGCGCTTTTTTTGAGCGATTATTATCTGCGTATCGCCATGATGATTATTCTGCCATGTGTAGCAGTGTTTGTACTGTTTAACCGCAGACAGATGGGCGAGGTAAGCCGTTTTGAGCAGCTGAGTAAAGCCCGCATCTTTATCGGTATGCTGGCAGCGGGGCTGCTCATCGGGATTTACGATGGATTTTTCGGGCCTGGTACCGGCACGTTTTTAATTCTGGCATTTACCACGGTTCTGGGTTTTGATTTAAAGCGGGCCTGCGGCAATACAAAAATTGTAAACCTCACCACCAATGTATCCGCGCTTGTTGTGTTTATTCTGGCAGGGCAGGTTTACTATGCCGTAGCCGTTCCAGCTATGTTTTTTTCTATTTTGGGCAACTGGCTTGGCAGTGGGCTTGCGATTAAAAAAGGGGCAAAATTTGTCCGCCCGGTTATGATTTTTGTGTTATGTTTACTGTTTATCAAAATGTTCTATGATTTCATTCTGACAGCGCTGTGATGCACGGCGCTGTTTTTTTCTGCATATCTTACAGATACAGGCGGTCTGTATAGCAGAATGGAGGTGCAGCAATATGAGTGAACGGTTTCAGATTGGTGATTTTGTCACCCGTCTTTCTCACAAAAAGGATATGCTGTTTCGCATTGAGGCAATTCAGCAGCAAAACGGAAAAAAGATAGCGGTGCTAAAAGGTGTGGATTTGCGGCTTTGGGCCGATGCGCCGCTGGAGGATTTAAGTGTGCCAACCGCGCAGGAAATTAACCGCTACCGGCAGAGTTATGTAAAACGAAGTACCGAATTAATGCGCGGTATTGAGCGGCGGCGTAAAGATGTCATCGGCGACTTTTTATCGAGAGCCAAAATCAGCTACAAGAAAAACGAATGTCAGCAGCTGGAGGTATTTGAACTGCCCGGCACAGTGCTTCATATTGACGGCGATAAAGAATATCTGGATTTGTGTCTGTCCACCTATCGGCAGCTCAATATTCGCGCCAGTGGATTTTATGTGCCGGAGGAAAAACAATCGGATGAAGTCCAGGCACTGTTGATGGAATACACGCCGGATATTCTGATTTTAACCGGTCATGACGGGCTATTAAAAAATCGCAAAAATTTCTCCAGCCTTGAAAATTATCGTAATTCAGGACATTTTGTGCGGGCTGTGCGAAAAGCCCGGGAGTTTGAGCCGGGCAGGGATGATTTAATTATTTTTGCCGGCGCCTGTCAGTCTCATTACGAGGCACTGCTTCGCGCCGGTGCCAACTTTGCCTCCTCTCCTCGCAGGGTGATGATTCACGCTTATGATCCGGTGTTTATCGCCGAGAAAGTGGCCTTTACTCCGTTTCATCAGATGGTGTCCATTAAAGAGGCTCTGAACGATACCGTTACCGGCACCGATGGTGTGGGCGGGATTGAAACCAGAGGGCGGCTGCGAATTGGATATCCGAAATCTCCGTATT
>DAISWV010000064.1:0-7694 GCA_036826195.1 Peptococcaceae bacterium
TGTGTGACGGCTGTCACCTACACGCAGATCACACTTGCCGATACGGTTTCCATCCAGCAGGCGAATATTAAAAAACAGAATCGGCATATCCCCCATATCCGGATGACCTTTCGGCAGCATTTTTGCCAGCGTCAGCTTAATCTCATCATCCTGCAGCCCTTCCATCTCTATCATTTATCTCACTCTTTTCTTTGTACATAATCTTCGTAATGTATATTATATTGCAGTACCGGCAGAATGCAACGAATAAATTTCCTGTTGACATTTTGCATTATTTGCATTACACTTTATAATGCAAATAATACATGAAAGGATGTGTCATTATGCTGCTGCATCTGGATTTCAGTTCCGATATTCCAATTTATATACAGATTCGCAACCAGATTGTACTGGGCATCGCCGAAGGAAAACTCTCTGCCGGTGAAAAACTGCCCACCGTCCGGGCACTTTCTGAAGAATGCGGCATCAATATGATGACCGTTAGTAAAGCGTATCAGCTTTTAAAACAGGAAGGTTATATCCAGACGGATCGCCGTGCCGGCGCTGTAGTTAGTCACTCGGAAAAACAGGCCGGTCCGCGCCCGGAAACCATTGAAGGCTTAAAACTGAGGCTCAGCGAACTGCGGCTGGCCGGTATGAGCAAAGAAGAGGCGCTGAACCTGTGCCGTACATTATACGAGGAGGGAGAAGCATGAATATTTCCACAATGAATCTGATTTTATGGGGCTGTGTAATCTGGATGCCCGCACTGTTTTATGTGCTGCTCAAAAACGAAACAAAATTCAAGAAAAACATAGCTGTCGGCGTTACCTTCCCGCAGGAGGCCAGAGATGATGAAGAAGTGCAGCAGATTCTCTCCGTTTTCAAAAAGCATCTGCTCTATGTATGTGTCGGCCTGTTTATCTCTGCCATTCCCTGCATTTTCATCCCTGCAACAGCCGGTATGGTTATGACTATCTGGATGATCTGGCTGCTTCTGGGCTGTGTGCTGCCGTATGTGCCATATATTCAGTGCAACCGCAGACTGAAGCAGCTGAAAGAAGCCCGCGGCTGGAAGCAGAATTCCACTCCGATACAGACGGTGGATTTGCGGGCTGCATCGATTGAAACCCGCTGGCTGTCGCCTTACTGGTTTCTGCTTCCTGCTCTTATCTCTCTTATTCCGCTGTTCACAGATACCGATATTGCCATTGCATATCTGCTGGATGCCTTGATGATTGTGTTTTTCTGGTTCTGCTACCGCTGCCTTTACCGCAATAAATCAGAAGTGGTTGACGATAACCTTGTACTCACCGAGGCACTGACTCGTATCCGCCGCCATCACTGGGGCAGAATGTGGCTGGTTAGTGCCTGGTTTATAGCAGCACTGAATCTGCTTGTCTGGCTCAGCAGTTCCAGCGCATCACTGACACTGGCCGCAATTCTTGCACTCAGTCTTATTCTGGTTATAACCTCCATTTATCTGGAGCTGAAGCTGCGTAAACTGCAGGAAACACTGACCGCGCAGAGCGGTACCGGTTTTTATGTCGACGACGATGATAAATGGATCTGGGGCATTTTTTATTATGACCCGAACGATACCCGACTGATTGTAAATAACCGGGTTGGTATGAATACCACCGTTAATATGGCAAAACGAAGCGGTCAGCTGTTTATGGGCCTTACAGCCCTGCTGCTTCTGGCTATGCCGTTTTTAGGCGTATGGATGGATAATCTGGAAACCACACCCGTACGGCTAGAACTTACCGAATCCGCCATTGTTTCCATTCACACCGGTGTTGAATATGAAATTCCGCTGGAAAATATCACCTGCATTGAATATGTAAATGAAAAACCAAAACTTCGGCGTACGGCCGGTACCGGTATGGAAACCGTGCAGAAAGGCCGCTATTCTACTCCGTGGGGCTCAGCCAGCATCTGTCTGGATCCGCGAGCTCTGCCGTATATTTATGTGGAAACCTCTGACGGAAAACGCTATCTGTTTGGCAGTGCCGATGGCAGTGAAACAGAAGCTGTGTATCAGCAATTAAAAACATCACTTTAGTATTAGTAGCAGAATAACCATAAACAAAATGCAGAAAGCCTGTTATCTTTGAACGAATTCCGACTATAGATGGACATGATTTTGGCTGTTCAGCTGTATAACGGACGGCACTTGCGCCAGTCCGGAAATACTGAACAGTCAAAAGGCAATGTCCATCACCCCACCAGAAAGGCGTGGGGCGTGGAGGGAGAGTGAAAATGATAACAGCCTTTCTGCATTATGGAAAATTTCTTTTTTGCCGTAAATTTTTCGTATAACAAGGAGGCTTTTGATTTTTCGAGCGACGCGTACCGGAATGTACGCAAGGCGAGAAAAATCAAAAACAACACAGTTATACGAAAAATTTATACGGAAAATTGACAAGTCAACTCTACCGGGCAGTGATCACTGCCAAACACCTCTGTATGAATTTTCGCCCCTTCCAGCTGCGGCTGCAGACGATTCGACACGAGAAAATAATCGATACGCCACCCAGCGTTTTTCTCCCGCGCTTTAAATCGATACGACCACCAGCTGTAAATACCGGCTGCATCGGGATAAAAATAGCGGAAGCTGTCTGTAAAACCGGATTCCAGCAAGGTTGTCATTTTGCCGCGTTCCTCATCGGTAAACCCGGCATTTTTCCGGTTTGTTTTCGGATTTTTCAGGTCAATTTCCTGATGTGCCACATTAAGGTCACCACAAACGATAACCGGTTTCTTTTTATCCAGTTCCAGCAGATAGCTGCGGAAATCATCCTCCCACTGCATGCGATAATCCAGACGGGCCAGCCCATCCTGAGAGTTTGGCGTATAAACCGTTACCAGATAAAAGTTTTCCAGCTCCAGTGTAATCACACGCCCCTCATGATTGTGCTCCTCCTGCGGCAAACCGTAAGACACACGCAAAGGCTCCTGTTTACTGAAAATAGCCGTTCCAGAGTAGCCTTTTTTCTCCGCACTGTTCCAGTACTGGTGATAACCAGGCAAATCCAGTTCCAGCTGCCCAGCCTGCATTTTTGTTTCCTGCAGACAGAAAAAATCTGCATCCACTTCATGGAAAAAATCCATAAATCCTTTTCCCACACAGGCCCGCAGGCCGTTTACATTCCAGGATATCAGTTTCATATAAACATCGTCTCCTTGTTTCTGATTCGATTATAAATTTTCTGCGTAATATATTCATTATACCCGCTTCCGCGCTCCGGCAAAAGCCCTGTTCGAAAACAGCTGCCGTGTTATAGCTAAAATTTATATCACAATAATCTTATTGAATGGTCTTAGCCTTTGCATATTAACAGAAATAATGATAAAATACATACATGAAATAAAAAACATTTTCACAATCAGATTGATTGTAGACAAAGACAGGAGTGTAGATTATGCAGGAATTAAACGCAAGTACTTTTGAAGAAATTATCTATGATGACGGGAAACCATGTCTGGTACTGTTCTCCAGACAGAGCTGCCACGTTTGTCAGGAAGTTCACCCAATCATCGAAGAAATCGAAGAAGAATACGCTGGTAAAGATTTCGGTTTCTACCATGTAGACATCGAAGCAGAAAAAGATCTGTTCAACCGTTTCTCCCTGAAAGGTGTTCCACAGGTTCTGTTCTTCAACGAAGGTGAATTCTTAGGCAAATTCGCTGGTAAAAAAGAAGAAGAAGATTACACAAACAAAATCGACGAAATCTTAGGCTAATTACTATCCGGATTTCAAAAGAGCTTCCGCGACTGCGGAAGCTCTTTTTTGTTCAGCTTATTCTGTTTTCTTTACTTCCGGCATTCGATTCACCATTATTTTTCTGTATCATTCCTGCCTGTATATTCCGGCAGTTTCAGCCATTCATGTTTCCGGCCGGAATGTTCCCGTTTCAAATCCAGTGTCTGTTCCAGTTTTTCTTTGATTGGAAGCAGTCGTTCTTCCTGCTCTTCCCGAATCATCATCTGTGCGGTTCGTCGCATATTCTGAAAAAGCTGTTTTAAAACATCCCGAATCATATCCGCCGTCTCATCATCTACATCTCGCAGTGCTTTTAACATTCCACCTGTGTTCGTGAGCCATGCCCAGGCTAAATCCTGTACTTTTACGGCTTCATCTGCCGAGATAGCCTCGTATACCGCATCCACAAACTGTTCGCGCTGTTCCGGTGTTATCTCTGCCAGCCAGCTTCGTAATGTGGCATCCATAAATCTACCGCTGGCCGTCACTTCTTCCAGATATACAAAATCCGGCCCTTTTACCGTCCAGGTGTATGGGTCATGCTGCATCACAAAAATGCCGCTGCTTTCGATAACTGTAAAGGGCTCGGCATGTTCCAGCATCAGCCCGAACAGGGATGTCTGCGGAATAAAAGTTTTTACCCGGTCACAGATGGCCTGATAACCGGCCCCTTCCACTACGTCCTCCTGAAACCCGGGGCCGTCATTGTTGTACACCACTTTTATACGCTTCTGCACAGCCGGTGATACATGAGCCGCCGCATAAATAGCCAGATTTCCGCCTTTGGAATGGCCGCCTACATAAAGCGGCCCCTCTGTACGTTCCGCCACTTTCTGCAGGTAGGATACCGCTTCCAGCTGTGCTGGAACTGCACTGCAGAATGTCATGTTAAAGTCCTCTTTCCAGCCGATGACTGTATGGTCGGTTCCGCGATACACCACATAATGGCATCCGTTGCCCAGATTCACCGTAATGGCGGCAAACTGTTTCTCGCTCACCCGATCCACCTGGTCTACATGATACAGCAGTTCCAGATTTCCAAACCGTTTTGTTTTTGCCATTTCCACCAGCACATCTTCATCTTTTTCATTGCGCAGATTTTTCACCGCTTCCGGCAGCTGTACAAACAGCGCCGCTGCTTCTGCTACCGTTGTTGTATAGCCGCAGTCAAATCCGCTCACCAGCTCATCCAGCACCACATAGCCCAGACAGCTTAAAATCAGATTATCGACATGATTAAACGGCGCCTGTTCAAAGGTTAAATCACCACGCCATTCCAGATAGTCAAATAAGTTCGCCATAAATCTCACCGCCGTTCGAGAATTATTTATATTCACTATAACACTTGCAGGCAGCATCTTCAATTACAGATTTGATTACAAAATTTTTCTGAAGAAATTTGTATTACGCAACTGCTTATACTATAATAATGGTTAAGTAATACTTGTTTAAGTTTTCTTGCTGGAAAGAAGGAATATATTATGATTCAGGATATTACACCTCACCTGTTTGATAACAGCTACAAACCTGAACCGCCCGATGCCGACAGTTATATTTTATGGTACGACAGCCAGCAGGTTCTGCTTCATCAGGAAGGAGATAAGATTTCCTTCCCCCGTTTTTCTGATTTAAGCGAACCCGATTCTGTTCAGTGGGCCTATCTGTTTTCTGTTGATAACGAGCGGTTTTACTGGATTAATCAGCGGGAATGTCCACTGGGTGAACCATTTCAGATGCTCCCGATTTTTTCGCTGCGTTCTTACGAACCGCGCCATCATGCCTATGCCGGACTAGTAGGATTTCATCTGCATAACTGGTACAATCGGCACCGGTTCTGCGGTCGATGCGGTTCTGCCCTGAAACCGGACGAAAAAGAGCGCATGATGCGCTGCCCGGAATGCAATGTGATGATGTTTCCGCAAATCTGCCCTGCCGTGATTATCGGTCTGACACACGGCGATAAAATTCTGCTGTCGAAATATCGCGGCCGCAGCTACAAAGATTATGCGCTTCTGGCTGGTTTTTCTGAAATTGGTGAAACCATTGAGGACACTGTGCGCCGTGAGGTACAGGAAGAGGTTGGGCTGCCAATTAAAAATATCCGCTACTATAAAAGTCAGCCATGGCCCCATTCCGGCTCTCTGCTGTTTGGATTCTTCTGCGAACTGGACGGGGATGACGAGACCATTCAGCTTGAGGAAGAAGAATTATCTATGGCAATCTGGATGCCTCGTGACGAACTGCCGATGGAAGCCGATGGTGTCAGCCTTACCAACGAAATGATTCTATGGTTCAAAGAACATCCGGAAGATTTTTAGAAATCTGTTCACAAAAAAGCAGACGCTGCAGGAATTTTTCCTGTGCGTCTGCTTTTGCTGATTAAAACCATAATTTTTTCCCGGAACCGATTTCAAAATGATATTTGGTGATTCCTAAATCCACATAATTATAAAAACCGCGACCGGTTGATGCAGCAACATCTTCACCGTTCAGTGTAAAGAAAAACTTTTGCTGATTCACCGCAGTCGGAGCCAGTAAGGCCGCCTCTACCCCCTGGCGGAACCATTCCGGCATAGCGCCGTCTGCTTTACAGACAGCATCCAGTTTTTTTGACCTGTGCTGCCGTCCCTGATTAGCCCCATAGCCAATGGCAATCACGCAGCAGAGTTTTTCCCCTTCTGCAATTTCAATACGAGCTTTGCTTTTGCTGTACATCAGTCCTACCCAGCAGGTATTCAGCCCCATTTGCTGCGCTTTCAGCACAACCTTTTCCCCATAATAGCCGCAGCGTTCCTCAAAATCAGCCGACGGAGCACCTACCACCGCCACATAATTTTTTACACCGGAAAACATGCCGTAATGATTCAGTTTACTGGCAAATGCTTTCGGCTCATCTAAAACCAGCTGCAGATGCAGATTGCCTTCCGCATTGCACCGGGCAATAAACTGTTCCAGTTCCGCTTTTACTGCGCCTTCAATTCTTCTGTCTGTATACGACCGTACCGAATGACGACTCTTAACAGCCTCCATTAAATCCATATTTATTTCCCCCTAAGCTAGTCTTTCTCTATAGTGTCAGTATAGCACACACCGGCTCTATTTTAAATAATTGTATGCAACTAAAAACAAAAAGCTTTCCTGCACACAGTTCATTTCCAGAACCTGTCCTGCAAAAAAGCTTTCTCAGTTAATACGAAATTTATAGCAGTGCCTCTGCCCATTTATCTTCTTTAAAACCGGCCAGCACAACGCCGTTGCCAATTACCAGCGGCCGTTTCACCAGCATACCGTCGGTAGCTAACAGTGCAATCTGCTCTTCATCGGTCATGGATGGCAGTTTATCTTTTAAGCCCAGTTCTTTGTATTTTAAGCCGCTTGTATTAAAGAATTTTTTTACCGGCTGACCGCTTGCTGCAATCCATTTGCTTAATTCCTCAGCGGTCGGATTTTCCTCTACGATATGACGAGCCTCAAATGCTACGCCCTGCGCCTCCAGCCATTTTTTTGCCTTCTGGCAGGTACTGCATTTAGGATAGTGAATAAACAGATACATCATAAATCTCTCCTTTGCTTTTTTAGTATTATACCACGAATTTTTTATCTGCAAACCAAAAGAAAACTGCACACCGGATATATTCGATGTGCAGTCCATTTTCATTTCCAATATACTTAGTCATCCAGCTGCAGAACCGCCATAAATGCTTCCTGCGGAATTTCTACACGACCAACCTGCTTCATGCGTTTTTTCCCTTCTTTCTGCTTTTCCAGCAGTTTGCGTTTACGGGAAATATCGCCGCCGTAACATTTGTCTAATACGCTCTTACGCAGCGCTTTTACCGTTTCACGGGCAATAATTTTATTACCGATTGCCGCCTGGATTGGCACCTCAAACATCTGGCGAGGAATAATGCCGCGCAGTTTGCCTACCAGTGTACGACCATGGTTGTA
>DAISWV010000065.1:0-7600 GCA_036826195.1 Peptococcaceae bacterium
TACTGCCCTTAACTGCTGCGTTACTGAGCCCGTTCTTCAGTTATTTCCATAAACAAATGGGGAAATGGGTTGCAGTTGCTTCTCTGTTTGGTGCATTTTTATGTTCTGTTGGTCTGTTGATGCAGACTGTACAGGATGGCGGTCAGGCTGTTCATTACTGGATGGGGAACTGGGCGCCTCCACTGGGTATTGAGTTTGTAATTGACCCGGTTAATGCAATTATTGTAACCATGATTACCTTCCTGGCTATGATGACTGCAATCTTTAGTACACCGTTTCTGAAAAAATCCAACTGGCTGTACATGGGTGGCTATTATACTTTAATGGCTCTGCTGTGTGTAGGTCTGAGCGGTATGACTTTAACAGGTGACGTATTTAACCTGTATGTATATCTGGAAATCGCTTCCCTGTCCGGTTACGGTTTAATCGCACTGGGCGGCAACAAAGGGACTCTGGCAGCGTTCCGTTATCTGTTAATCGGTACCATCGCGGCATCCCTCTATCTGTTAGGTATTGGTTTCCTGTATGCGATGACAGGTTCTCTGAATATGGCAGATCTGTCCGGCCTGCTGCAGGGTCAGATGGATTCTCCATTAATTGCTGTTGCAGTAGCGCTGTTTATCGCAGCGTTCGGTATCAAAGCAGCGCTGTTCCCGTTCCACGGCTGGCAGCCTGATGCGTATACCTATTCCCACCCGGGTGCTGCTCCGCTGATTTCCGGTGCGATGAGTAAAGTGCCTGCTTATGCAATGCTGCGCTTCTTCTTCTATCTGTTTGGCGCACAGCATCTGTTTGTACAGCACGGCTTAACCGTTATCGGCGTTTTAGGTGCTATGGGGATCATCCTGGGTTCCGTTATGGCGATTGCACAGGATGACTTCCGCAGAATGCTGGCTTACTCCAGTGTGGCGCAGATTGGCTACATTGCAGTTGGTCTGGCAATCGGCAGTGTGTATGGTTTAATCGGTGCAATTCTGCACGTTGTGAACCATGCATTTATGAAAGGTTCTCTGTTTATGGTTATCGGCGGTATCCAGTATCGCTTTGGTGAATTCCGTATTAGCCAGCTGGGCCAGATTCACAAAAAAATGCCGTTAACCGTAGTGACTCTGTGTATTGCAGCATTAGGTATGATCGGGATTCCTCCAACAGGCGGTTTCTTCAGCAAATGGTATATCATGCTGGGCGCAATGACCACACAGCAGTATATTTATGTTGCAGTACTGGTAATCAGTAGCTTACTGAATGCTGTTTACTTCTTCCGTGTTATGGAAAATGTATTTGTAAACAAAGATCCTCAGCTGAAAGAAGTAAATCCTCCAGCCGGGAAACTGGAACTGCCTCTGCAGATGTTAATCCCGATTGTTGTGATGGGCTTAGGTATTCTGGTACTGGGCTTCTGCAATGCTTCCATCGTTGATGGTATTATTAAATTAGGTCTGCCGGAGGTGTTCTTAAGATGACAATTGTTGATATCAGACCATTTCTGGCGGTAGGGGTTTCCCTGTTAGCGGCAATCCTGATTATGTTTACCGGTAAAAAACCAAATGTGCGTGACTTCTGGAGTGTGGCAGCTGCGTTTATTAAATGTCTGCTGGTATTCTCCATGGTACCTGCGGTACTGGCTGGCAATGTATACGAATACACCCTGTTCCAGGTAACCGATACCCTTGGTTTTACACTGCGTACTGATGCTGCGGGTATGGTATTTGCCTGCGTATCCTCGTTCCTGTATATTCCGGTTTCCTTCTATGCAATCGGTTATATGCGCGGACATCACGAAAAAGAACAGACAGGGTTCTTCGCAGCTTTTGCGGTTTGTCTGTCTGCAGCTATCGGGATTGCATTATCTGCAAACCTGCTGACATTCTTTATCTTCTATGAATTACTGACTATTGCAACCTGGCCTCTGGTTTTCCACGAAAGAAACGAAGAAGCAAGATTCTCTGGTCGTAAATATCTGGTTTACACTCTGGTAACCGGTCAGCTGATGCTGGCAGGTATCGTTGCAATCTATGCAATGGCTGGGACTCTGGAATTCCAGGCTGGCGGTTTCCTGACTGCTGACATGGCTCCAACATGGGTTCTGCAGATGCTGTTCTTCCTGATGGTACTGGGCGGTGCAGTAAAAGCCGGTGTAATGCCGTTACACGGCTGGCTGCCATCCGCGATGGTTGCGCCTACACCAGTTTCCGCTCTGCTGCATGCGGTAGCGGTAGTTAAAGCCGGTGCATTCTGTGTTCTGCGACTGATCGGTTTCGTATTCGGGCCTCAGCTGCTGGCGCAGATTGGTTGTGCAGATATTCTGGCCTGGGTAGCTGCATTTACCATCATTGCATCTTCTCTGATTGCAATGCAGCAGGACAACCTGAAACGCCGACTGGCATTCTCTACCGTTGGTCAGCTGTCTTATGTTGTACTGGGTGCTGCATTATTAGCGCCTCTGAGTATTCTGGGTGCATATTTCCACATTGTAGCTCATGCTTTAATGAAAATTACCCTCTTTATGTGCGCCGGTGCAATTATTGTAACCGCTCATAAAGATAATATCAGTGACATGCACGGGATCGGTAAAAAAATGCCAATCACAATGGCATGCTTCACAATTGCTTCTCTTGGTATTGCAGGGATGCCGTTCATCATTGGTTTCCTGAGCAAATGGAACCTGGCACTGGGTGCGTTACAGGTTGGCCAGCCTCTGTTCATTGCCGTATTAATCGGTAGTGCACTGTTAGGTCTGTCCTACTTAATGCCGGTTGCTTATCTGGCATTCTTTAAACCAAATGCTAAAGGCGAATTTAAAGCTTATGGCGAAGCAAACAAATTTATGCTGATTCCAATCTGCGTAACAGCAGCATTATCTGTAATTCTGGGTATCGTGCCTAACTTCGGGCCTCATCTGTATGATCTGGCAAGTATGGCGGCACAGAGTATTACTCAGGGCTGGATCGGGGGTGGCTGGTGATGCAGTCTTTAAATAAAAAGAAAATCTATATCATCATTGCCATTGTCGTAGCAGTTTCCGTTGTACTGGAAGTGCTGATGGCACATCCACATGGTCATAACTTCTGGCATACGATGCCTGGTTTTGACATTATCATGGGTTTTGCAGGCGGCTGGGTATTAATCCTGTTCGCGAAAAAACTGTTAGGTCCACTGCTGCAGCGTGACGAAGATTATTATGACGGAGGTGACGGTGATGAATAGTATGGTGTTCCATCCAGGCTTGGTTCTGATTGCGACCGGGTTCATCGCCGCAATTGTTCCGAAAAGTGTTCGTAAATTTGTATTAGCTGGCGGCCCTCTGGTAGCGCTGGCTGCAATGTTCTCTCTGTCCTACGGGGCAGAATGGGTGGTACCGTTTATTAACGGTATCGACCTGCATGTTGTACAGGTTGACCGGTTAAACTGGGTATTCGGTTTAATCTTCAGCATGATGGCTGCAATCGGCGGCGTTTACTCCATGCACAATAAGAGCTGGATGGAAGCGCTGGCAAGCATGTGTTATGCCGGCGGTGCGCTGGGTGTAACTCTGTGCGGTGACTGGATGACATTAATTTTCTTCTGGGAACTGATGGCAGCATCCTCTCTGTTCTTAATCTGGTGCAATAACACTGCGAAATCCAGAAAAGCAGGTTTCCGGTACTTACTGGTTCATATGTTTGGCGGTAACATGTTACTGGCTGGTATTTTCCTGAAAGTAAGCGCTGGCGAAATGATGGTAAGCAGCCTGGCTTCCGGTCCGCATGACCTGGCATTCTGGCTGATTTTAATCGGGGTTGCAGTAAATGCTGCGATTCCTCCAATTCATGGCTGGCTGGTTGACGCTTATCCGGAAGGTACTATTACCGGTAGTGTATTCCTGAGTTCCTTTACCACAAAAGTTGCAGTATACTGCCTGATTCGTATCTTTGCAGGTACGGAATTCCTGATGTGGGTTGGGGTTATCATGGCTCTGTATGGTGCCTGCTTCGCGATTATCGAAAACGATATGCGTCGTCTTCTGGCATACCACATTGTCAGCCAGGTAGGCTTCATGGTAGCCGGTGTTGGTATTGGTACCGACCTGGCGCTGAACGGGGCAACCGCTCACGCATTCAGCCACATTCTGTATAAATCCTTACTGTTTATGTGCGCTGGTGCAGTCATTTATGCAACAGGCATTCGCAAAATCAACCACTTAGGTGGTCTGGCTAAGAAAATGCCATTTGTATTTGTATGTTTTGTCATTGCAGCATTCTCCATTTCGGGGATTCCGCTGTTCAATGGTTTCATCAGTAAATCCATCACCATCACTGCAGCAATGGAAGCAGGTTTCCCTGCGATTGAACTGCTGCTGCAGCTGGCTAGTGTCGGTACATTCTTATCCATCACCATGAAAATGATTTACTTCATCTTCCTGCGTGAAGGTAAAGAAGTGGAAATCAAAAATGAAATTCCAAAAAATATGTATGTAGCAATGGGCGTTGGCGCTGCACTGTGTACTATTTACGGTATCTTCCCTGATTTACTGTACCGTTTCCTGCCATTTGCGATGGAATACCATCCATTCACAGTGGACCACATCGTACAGTATATCCAGCTGTTAGGCGTAGCTATGGTACCGTTTATGATGTATCTGGCTCATATGGAACCGCACGAACAGCTGACTCTGGATACAGACTGGCTGTATCGTAAACCATTTGCAGCTCTGATTTTAAGCATTTCCTCTCTGGTTTGTGCAACTCGTGCTGCTCTGGGTGGCTTCTTCCGCTGGATCTACGATGCATTCAACGAACTGATGGCAAACCCAATGCAGTTCCTGTGTCAGGAACCACGTGCGATGGAAGGCTCTGGTGACATTCCGGAAAAATACAATCCGGACAGTTATCGTGTTGCAATCGGGGAACCAATGGTAATTGTTATGACTGTATTCCTGGTTGCTGTAGCATTCATTGCATTTGCATAAGAAAGATTGCGTTTTAAGACCGTAAGGCTTTGGCCTTGCGGTCTTTTTCTATGCTGCCTGTGAAGTCTGTTTATGGAAATAAAGGTTGTGTCACGAAGGTTCTTTCCCGTATAATAAAAGTAATGAGTTTTTACAGGAGAAGGTGTTTATTTATGAAATATATCGTAGCATTAGATCAGGGAACAACCAGTTCCCGTGCCATTGTTTTTGACCATGAACAGAATATTGTTGCTGTTGGGCAGAAAGAGTTTAAACAGATTTATCCGCAGCCGGGCTGGGTGGAACATGACCCGATGGAAATCTGGGCAACCCAGTACGGTGTTTTGCAGGAGGCGCTGATTAAGGCTGGAATTACACTGGCTGATGTGGCTGGTATCGGGATTACCAATCAGCGTGAAACGACCATTGTGTGGGAGAAAGATACTGGTAAACCGATTTATAATGCCATTGTATGGCAGTGCCGACGCACAGCAGATTTATGTGATCAGTTAAAAGAAGAGGGCTGGGCAGATTATATCCGCGAAACAACTGGCCTTGTAATCGATGCGTATTTTTCGGCTACCAAAATCAGCTGGATTCTGGACCATGTGCCTGGCGCCAGAGAACGTGCAGAAAAAGGCGAGCTGCTTTTTGGCACGGTAGATACCTGGCTGGTATGGAAACTGACCGGCGGTGCCGTGCATGTAACCGATTACACAAATGCCTCCCGGACTATGCTGTATAATATCCGTGATTTAAAGTGGGATGAAAAACTGCTGGAACGGTTCCGGATTCCAGTTTGCATGCTGCCGGAAGTGCGTAACTCTTCTGAAATTTACGGCTATGTACAGAGCGAAGGCGCTCAGGTTCCTGTGGCAGGGATTGCAGGCGACCAGCAGGCGGCGCTGTTCGGGCAGGCCTGCTTTGAACGAGGTTCGGCAAAAAATACCTACGGGACAGGCTGTTTTCTGCTGATGAACATTGGTAAACAGTATATTGCCAGCAAAAACGGTCTGGTTACAACCATAGCGGCCACAATAAATGATGAAGTGGAGTATGCACTGGAAGGTTCGATTTTTGTTGGGGGTGCTGTTATCCAGTGGCTCCGTGACGAAATGCGGCTGATTGAAACCGCAGCAGAAAGTGAAAAATATGCGCTGGAACTGAGCGATAACGGCGGTGTGTATCTGGTGCCGGCATTTGTAGGACTGGGGGCTCCGTACTGGGATATGTATGCACGCGGCAGTGTGTTTGGCCTGACGCGCGGTACAGGACGCAGCCATATGATTCGTGCGGCGCTGGAAGCGATTGCCTACCAGACCAACGATGTGCTGCAGGCAATGGTGGAGGATTCTGGTTTAAGCCTGACAGAACTGAAAGTAGATGGCGGTGCATGTCGAAATAATTTCCTGATGCAGTTTCAGGCAGATATTATAAACTGCGCAGTAAAACGTCCGGCAATTACAGAGACTACAGCTTTAGGCGTGGCTTATCTGGCGGGGCTGGCTGTGGGTTACTGGAACAGTAAAGAGGAAATTGCACAGCGCTGGCATGTAGAGCAGCAGTTTGTTCCGGAGATGGAGGCAGAGGTTCGCGAAGAGAATTGCCGCGGCTGGAGAAAAGCTGTGGATAAAGCGATGAACTGGATTGATTAGTGCGGAAATGGAGGGTGTTTCATGAGAAAATATATGGTTGCTGTGGTGCAGATGGATACCCAGAATGATAAAGAAGCGAACTGGGCGCAGATAGCAGATTATATAGATGAAGCTGCTGAAAAAGGTGCAAAACTGGTTGCGTTTCCGGAAGTGGTGAATATTCTCAGTGAGGAGCCGGAATTCGCAGAGATGATTCCGGGGCCGACAACGGAACTCTTTATGCAGAAAGCGAAAGAACATGGCATCTGGGTTCACGGGGGCAGCATCAGTGAGGTGAATCCGGAAGGAGAACGTACCTATAATACAACGGTACTGATTAATCCGCAGGGCGAAATTGCGGCACGGTACAGCAAACTGCATAATTTTGATATGACTCTGCCGGATGGAAGCAGTGTACGGGAATCGGATAAAAAAGAACCGGGCAAAGAGATTACAACAGTACAGACCGAACTGGGGCATCTGGCTTTTGCAATCTGTTATGATATGCGTTTTCCAGAACTGTTTCGGTTAATGACACTGCAGGGGGCAGAAGTGATTTTTCTTCCGGCCAATTTTACCATGCCGACGGGCAAAGATCACTGGGAACCGATTCTTCGCGCCAGAGCCATTGAAAACGGGTGTTACATCATTGCGCCGAATCAGACTGGAGTGAAAGAAAAATTTACAGCTTACGGCAACAGCATGGTGGTAGATCCATGGGGCGCTGTAATCGCCAGAGCTTCTGATAAACCGGGTGTAATTCTGGCGGAAATTGATCTGGATTATCTGGATGCAGTGAGAAAGCGAAATCCGTCTGTCCAGAACCGCCGTACCGATATGTATCAGTTAACGGAGACGGTTTAAAAAAATAATAGTAATGGTAAGAATCAGTCAGGATGTATTATCGCGTTCTGGCTGATTTTTTGTATTGTTCTTTGATACAATCTTGTGGAAAATGTTAAGATGCATGTGAAATTGCACGGAGAATTTGAGTGAATCTTAGGGAAATAGTTAAAAAACAAAAGGAGTACTTGCATTC
>DAISWV010000066.1:0-3793 GCA_036826195.1 Peptococcaceae bacterium
GCAACGACGAAACCCCACCTTGAAGGTGGGGTCGTTCATTCTTATTAAAATAAAATATCAGCTTAAAAAATAAGCATCCATGCAAAGCAGAAAGCCAGCAGTAAAACCTGGGCGATGGCGGCTGGTTTTAAAGAGCCGAACATGGTGGAATGGAAGTATTCCACGGTAACAATGAGGCACAGATGGGCGGGCGAGAGCATAACGCCAGTCAGGCCGCAGATATAGGTAAGTGCCAGTGCGTCCAGCTGACCTGGCCCCAGTAGCGGCAGAATCAGCGGAAAGGCAATTGCAGCGAACCCCTGCGGCAGCCCGGTTAACAGCCCCATAAAGAATGCGGTAAGGCAGACAACAGCCAAAGCTGGAATGCCGGAAGACTGGAAAAAGCCAATCAGTCCATCGATGGTGCCGGTGGCGTACAGCATACCCTGGAAAAACAGGATAGCCAGAATACTGGTGATAATCGGCAGATTGAGTGAATCTCGAATCATTGCCAGCCACTGTTTTGGCTGATAGCGTAAAAGAACTGCCAGCAGAGCCACGATTAACAGCATGGACAGGGTAGTGTTCATATTGCAAACTGTTACAAAGAATACATTTAAAAGAATTGGTCCAATGGCCAGCACTACGGCCAGAATCTGTTCTTTCTGATTGCCGGTGGAACTTGCGGCAGCAGCTGGTTCGGTAATTTCAAAATCCCTGCCGCGCAGCATCAGCACAGCACCGATAAAGATAGCGGCAAAGGACATGATAAACTGATGGCTTACAATTTCACCGATTGGAATCATAGTAAAAGAGGAAGCAAGAAGCAGAGACGGTAAAATCGGGTTACAGAATTCCCACACATGACGGAACCAGTAATTGATAGCTGTTTTCTTTTCCGGAGACAGTTTATACGGCTGAGCCGCTTCCTCTACCATAGGGGCGGAGAAAATAGCACCGCCCAGAGACGGCAGAAAGCCCAGAAAGGCCGGCATAACCGCTAAAATGATGCGGTTATCGCGAAACAGCGATGACGCTGCCAGAGTAAAGTTTTTAAGAATTCCGCTGGTGCGCAGCAGATACTCCAGGCACATAACCAGGTATAAGGTCAATACCATATTCCAGGTTGTAAAGCTGACAGCGGTGCTGTAAAGCGCCTCACCCAGATGGGCCGGTACAAGCCCGGATAACAGAAACAGTACGGCAGTGGCTGCCAGCACGGCATAACTGATGTGCACACGACGGTTCAGAAGCAGAATCATCAGTGCCAGCGAGAGCAGAATCTGTATAAAAGCAAACATAAAAATGCCTTCTTTCTGAATATAAAACGGAATATAAAAATAGAACGGTTATCTGCATTGTATACCCCTGCTTTTGTTTCGTCAACCGCTAAAAATGGACAAAAATAAAGGGTACAATGTATCGTGGATACAGTATTATGGCATGGTTTGGGGTATTAGCTTTTTTTATAAAATTTTGTTCAAGTAGTGGTTGCAATTTAAAAATCAGCAGTGTATACTAATTGCAACACTTTTGTAGCATAACAGTAAAAACTGTTATAGTACAAGGTGAAACAGAATGAAAATCTATTTTAAATCAGGATAAATAGACAGTCATGTCGTATAGTCTTGCAGGAGGTGTTGAAATCAGTGTTAGGTGCTGATATCTTATTACATTGTTTAGAATTACACGGTGTAGATACTGTGTTTGGGTTACCAGGCGGCGTAGTGATTCCGCTGTATGACCGTTTAAAAGAATTTCCGAATATTCATCATGTTCTGGTTCGTCATGAACAGGGCGCGGCTCACGCGGCCGACGGCTATGCCAGAGCAACCGGGAAAGTGGGCGTTTGCTTTGCAACATCCGGTCCTGGTGCAACCAACCTGGTAACCGGGATTGCAACTGCGAATATGGACTCCATTCCAATGGTATGCATTATGGGGCAGGTAGTAAAAGAACTGTTAGGGAAAGACGGCTTCCAGGAAGCGCACATGACAGGGATCTGCCAGCCAATCTGTAAACATACCTACGCGGTAACCGATGCGGCTCAGCTGCCGGATATCGTTGCAGAGGCTTTCTATGTGGCAAGCACCGGTCGTCCTGGCCCGGTTGTTATCGATATTCCAAAAGATGTTTTTGTACAGAACGTGCAGGTGCCTTATGATACAGGTACTGTTCGCAACCGTATTGAAATGAAATACAAACCTTGCCAGGTTAATAAAGAACAGGTGCTGAAAGTAGCAAACTACATCAAAGAAGCAGAAAAACCAATGCTGGTAGTAGGCGGCGGTGTAAACAACCGACTGGAAAATCGTGATCTGCTTTATAGCATTGCACAGAAAGCTGATATGCCGGTTGCGACCACACTGATGGCGCGCGGTGTATTTCCGGATGGCAACCCGTATGATATCGGGATGCCGGGTATGCATGGTACGGTAGAGGCAAACTACACCATCCAGCATTGCGATTGCCTGGTGGCTGTGGGGATGCGTTTTGACGACCGCGTAACCAGTAATGTAAGCGGTTTTGCACCAAATGCAAAACGGATTATCCATGTTGATATCGATGCAGCGGAAATCGGCAAAACTGTAAAACCTACTTATCCTCTGGTAGCTGACAGTGCGGACTTCCTGGATGCACTGGCAGAAGTGCTGACAGAGTGTGATCACAAAGCATGGATGGAAGAAGTTCAGCAGAGCCGTTACGAAGTTCAGTCTCCGGCCGGCAGCGTACTGCCTCCAAAAGAAACCTTCGGGTTTATTGACAAATACGTAGACGAAAATACAATCGTTGTAACAGACGTTGGGCAGCATCAGATGTGGGCGGCGCTGTTCCTGAATACAAAAGGCCCAAGACAGTTTATCACATCCGGCGGTCTGGGTACCATGGGCTTTGGGTTCCCGGCAGCAATCGGTTCCCAGTTCGGTTTCCCGAATCGTAACGTGATTCTGATTACCGGTGACGGCAGCTTCCAGATGAACATGCAGGAACTGGCGATTATGAAACAGTTCAAATTGCCAATCAAAATCTGCTTAATGAACAACGGGTTCTTAGGTATGGTTCACCAGTGGCAGAAACTGTTCTTTAACGGAAATTATTCGGCAACCATTCTGGACAGTGCTCCAAACTGGGAAAAACTCGCTGATGCATATGATATTAAATATATGCGCATTGATACACTGGAACAGTGCGATGAAAAACTGGCGGAAGCATTGACCTCCAACGAAGGCTGGTTTATTGATTTCCGTATTGACGCAGGTGCTGACGTATATCCAATGGTACCGGCAGGGAAAACACTTGACGATATTTTAGTGGGGGAGTAGAGATATGAAACATAAGGTAGCAGTATTAGTAGAAAACAATCCTGGTGTACTGGCAAAAGTAGCCAATCTGTTCTCCAGAAGAGGATATAATATTGACAGTCTGGTAGTAAGCGACACCGAAGATAAAAGCATTTCCAGAATGACCATCGTGGTAGACGGTGATGAAAAAACCGTTGAGCAGGTAACAAAACAGCTGCACAAACTGGTAGATGTTATTAAAGTAAACGACCTGACAAACGATGACACTGTATGTCGTCAGCTTCTGTTAGTACGTGTAGCGGCAGACAGAGAAACCAGAGGTGAAATTATCCAGCTGATGGATATTTTCCGTGCAAGAATTATCGATATCGGCCGTCGTTCCTTAATTATTGAGGCAACCGGGGATGAATCCAAAATTGAAGCGATTCTGAAATCGCTCCAGCCGTTTGGGATTCAGGAAATCGTAAAGACTGGTATTTCTGCGATGGTTCGCAGTCCAAAAGAAAAGTAAG
>DAISWV010000066.1:3893-7597 GCA_036826195.1 Peptococcaceae bacterium
GAAATCGTAAAGACTGGTATTTCTGCGATGGTTCGCAGTCCAAAAGAAAAGTAAGACTCGTTATTTTTGCGTCTGACGTCGTTGTTTTCAAATTTGTTTGCTTGCGTACCTCGAGTACGCGGCGCGGCACAAATTTGAAAGCCGCCTAGTCAGCCACAAAAATAACTTCATCTTGGGGATGCGGTAACGCATGTTCCGTTTCGTTAAAAACAGATAACAATCTGTTACACATAAATTTTGATTTGATTTGGGGAGGAAACAAACAATGGCAGTTATGTATTATGATCAGGATGCAAATTTAGAATATTTAAACGGGAAAACAATCGCAGTTATCGGCTACGGCAGCCAGGGCCATGCTCAGGCTCAGAACATGCGCGATGCTGGTATGAAAGTGGTTGTTGGTCTGCGTGAAGGCAGCAAAAACTGGGCAAAAGCGGAAGAAGACGGTCTGCAGGTTATGACAGTAGCCGATGCAGCAAAAGCAGCGGATATCATCCATGTTCTGATTCCAGATGAAAAACAGGCAGAAGTATACAAAAGAGATATCGCGCCTTACATGACAGCTGGTAAAGCTCTGAGCTTCTCTCACGGCTTCAATATTCACTTCAAACAGATTGTGCCTCCAGCGGATGTAGACGTATTTATGGTAGCGCCAAAATCTCCTGGCCATAGCTTCCGCAAAGCGGTTCAGCAGGGTACTGGCGTACCAGGTCTGGTAGCAGTTGAGCAGGATGCGACCGGGAACTGCAAAAACATTGCTCTGGCATTTGCAAGAGCAGTAGGCTGCACAAGAGCCGGCGTACTGGAAACAACCTTCAAAGAAGAAACCGAAACAGACCTGTTTGGTGAGCAGGCTATCCTGTGCGGCGGCGTAAGCGCTCTGGTACAGGCTGGTTTTGAAACACTGGTAGAAGCAGGATATCAGCCGGAAAGTGCATATTTTGAATGCTTCCATGAATTAAAACTGATTGTAGACCTGATGTACGTAGGCGGTCTGGAATACATGCACTACTCCATCAGCGATACTGCTGAATACGGTGATTATGTAAGCGGTCCACGTGTAATCACAGAAGAAACCAAAAAAGAAATGAAACGCATTCTGGACGATATCCAGAAAGGCGTATTTGCGAAAAACTGGATTCTGGAAAACCAGGCAGGCCGTCCATCCTTCAATCGTATGCGTGCTATCGTAGCAGATCATCAGATTGAACAGGTTGGTAAAGAATTAAGAGACAAAATGCCTTGGTTACAGAAATAATTAGAACGTACGATTTAAAAAGTATGATTTAAAATAATCTGACAGAAATAAATTTCAGGAATGATTTTAGGGGTGAAAGCAATGCAGCAAAACGGAGCGCAGATTTTAATTAGTGCACTGGAAGCTCAGGGTGTTGATACCATTTTTGGCTATCCGGGCGGGGCAGTGCTGGAAATTTATGATGCATTAAAAACAAGTAATATTCGTCACGTGCTAGTCCGCAATGAACAGGGCGGTGCTCATGCAGCCAGCGGCTATGCTCGTGCAACCGGAAAAGTGGGCGTATGCCTGGCAACTTCCGGTCCTGGTGCAACCAACCTGGTAACCGGGATTGCAACTGCTAATATGGACTCCGTTCCGCTGGTCGCTATCACAGGTCAGGTACCTCGTTCGATGATTGGTACCGATGCGTTCCAGGAAATCGATATTACCGGGATTACCTCCCCGATTACAAAACATAATTATCTGGTACAGAATGTAGAAGATCTGCCTCGCATTATTGCGGAAGCGTTCTATATTGCAAGTACCGGGCGTCCAGGCCCTGTTCTGATTGACATTCCTCGTGATGTTTCTCAGGCAAAAACCGAATATGTACCGGTAACAGAGGTAGATATCCGCAGTTATAAACCGACTGTTTCCGGCCATGTTGGCATGATCAAACGGGCTGTGAAAACCATCAAAGCCTCCAGAAAAATGGTTATCTGTGTGGGTGGCGGTGTTGTGGCAAGCAATTCCACCGAAGCGGTTATGAAGCTGGCGGAACTGAAAAATGCTACCGTGGTATCCACGATGATGGGGCTGTCCGGTTATCCGGATAATGATCCTCGTTTTCTGGGGATGCTGGGGACCTATGGCAACGAAGGCGCTAACCTGGCAGTACAGGATTGTGATTGCCTGCTGGCTCTGGGGATGCGTTTTGATGACCGTGTTATCAGTACACCGGGAAGTTTTGCACCAAATGCAGAAATTATCCATGTAGATGTAGACCCGGCTGAAATCGGCAAAAACGTGGATATTAATATTCCTATCGTAGGTGATTTGCGTGCTGTTCTGGCAGAACTGAATGCACAGCTGGAAAAACAGGATGACATGGTTGTATGCGAAAGCCTGTATCCGCAGATTCCTCTGCCAATGTCCGCCGGCATTAATGTGCCATGGACTATGCAGCTGGTGGAAACACTGGTAGATAAAGAAAAAACTATCGTGACCACCGATGTTGGGCAGCATCAGGTATGGACAGCAAACAGCTATCGCTTTACCACACCGCGTAAATTTATCAGCTCCGGCGGGTTGGGTACTATGGGCTACGGTATTCCGGCAGCCGTAGGTGCTCAGGTGGCGTGTCCGGATAATCTGGTTATTGCAGTTACCGGTGACGGTAGCTTCCAGATGTGTATGCATGAACTGGGAACCATTCTGGAACAGGAATTACCGATTAAAATTATGGTATTTAACAATAATGTTCTGGGTATGGTGCGTCAGCTGCAGTATCATTACAGCGGTCAGCGCTATAGCGGCGTACACTTCAGCAAAACAGTGGATTTTATGATGCTTGCAAAAGCTTATGGTGCAGCAGGCTATCAGATTACCAGCAAAGAAGAAGCACCGGAAATTCTGAAAGAGGCATTCGGCAACGGCCGATTCTCTATTATTGAGATCGCGATTGATCCGGATGATTTGTGTCTGCCAATTGTATTAGGCGGCCATGCTCTGGATGATATGTTCCTGCAGCCGGAAGAATAAGTGATAAAGTTCGCATAGATTATGATGGCTGAAATAAAGAATGATTAAGAGGTTGAGACTTCGGTTTCAACCTCTTTTTGCTGTTTGATATTTACATAGTACGGTTATAAATAGTAAAATGGCAGTACATAGATTAAGAATGTTCAGCTGTGAAAGACAGGAGGGTATTGCATGAGTGAATACAGTTGTTTTGATATTATTGGTCCGGTGATGGTTGGGCCGTCCAGCTCTCATACAGCCGGTGCAGTACGGCTGGGTCGTTTTGCCAGGGCTATTGCAAAAGAAATGCCGCAGTCGGTGGAAATTTATCTGCATGGTTCCTTTGCGCAGACCTATAAAGGCCACGGGACAGACCTGGCGTTATTAGGCGGCTTATTAGGCATGGAGACAGACGATGTGCGGATTCGAGAATCCTATCGGCTGGCGGAAGAGGATGGCTTAGAGTTCCGCTTTATTGCCTCCGATTTAGGGGAAGGGTATCATGCCAATACAGCGCGGTTTGTTATGACGCTGGCGGACGGCAGCAAAAAAGAGGTTACCGGCTGCTCTGTCGGCGGCGGCAAGGTGCTGATTACCGAGCTGGATGGATTTCCGGTAGAAATTGAAGGTATCTATCCGACTTTAATTGATACTCATCTGGATCAGCCTGGAGTCATTCATAAAATTACTGGCGTGCTGGTGGATTATCATGTGAATATTGCAG
>DAISWV010000067.1:0-7532 GCA_036826195.1 Peptococcaceae bacterium
GCACAGTTCCGGTGCATCAATGGAAACATTCATCAGATTGTTGATGTCATCATTATCAGCAGTAAATTCCGGCTGAGGCAGACGAACTTCTTTACCTAATAATGCACCGATTTCTTTTGCAATGTTTAATACGCTCAGACAGTCGGAACGGTTTGGAGTTAAGTCCAGTTCCAGAATATAGTCATCTAAACCTAAGATTTCAGTGATTGGAGTACCCAGTACGGTATCTTCCGGCAGTACCAGAATCCCGTCTTTCTGTTCCGGCGGAATCTGTTCCGGATCGATACCCAGTTCTTTTGCAGAGCAAATCATCCCGTTGGATTCGATGCCGCGCAGTTTTGCATTTTTAATTTTGATACCGCCAGGCAGTTCTGCACCAACGGTTGCAAATGGAATTTTCTGACCTGCAGCCACGTTTGGTGCACCGCATACAACCTGAATATTATTTTCGCCGTCGGTGGTTACATGGCACAGATTCAGATGGGTGTCAGGCACTGGAGTTTTATCCAGCACCAGCGCTGCGATAACGCCGCTTACCCCTTTGTTGGTAGGGATAACATGTTCCACAGCCACACCGGCTCTTGTCATTACTTCTGCCAGCTGATCGGCTGTCAGATCAATATCTACATAGTCTTTTAACCAGTTATAAGAAACCTGCATTGTCTCTACCTCCCATTAAAACTGACGCAGAAAACGTAAATCGTTTTCGTACATCAGACGTAAGTCATTGATACCGTATTTCAGCATCGCGATACGTTCCACACCTAAACCGAATGCGAAACCGCTTACTTCATCCGGATTATAACCGCCGGCACGCAGTACATTTGGATGAACCATACCAGCACCCAGAATTTCCAGCCAGCCGGTGTTGGAGCACATACGGCAGCCTTCCCCATGGCACATGCAGCAGGAAATATCGATTTCTACGCTAGGTTCTGTGAATGGGAAGTAGCTAGGACGCATACGGATTTTTGTGTCTTTGCCGAACATTTCCTGACAGAAGGACAGCAGCAGACCATTTAAGTCACTCATACGAATGTTTTTATCTACCAGTAAACCTTCAATCTGGTGGAACATTGGGGAGTGCGTTGCATCGTCATCTTTACGGTATACTTTACCTGGGCAGATAACTTTAACAGGCAGTTCACCCTGTTTTTCCTCCATACTGTGAACCTGTACGCCGGATGTCTGAGTACGCAGAACGATTTCCGGATTGATATAGAAGGTATCCTGCATATCACGGGCAGGATGATCTTTTGGCAGATTCAGTGCTTCAAAGTTATAGTAGTCGCTTTCAATTTCCGGACCTTCTGCTACTTCAAAGCCCAGACCTAAGAAAATCTGTTTTGCCTCATCAATAACTTTGGTAATTGGATGTTTTGTCCCATGGTTTACCGCACGGCCAGGCAGAGTAACATCCAGAGTTTCAGAAGCCAGTTTTGCCTCCTGCAGAGCTGTTTTTACTTCTGCCATTTTACGATCCAGCACCAGATTGATTTCATCACGCACTTCGTTTGCCAGCTGGCCTACGATTGGACGTTCTTCGGCACTTAATTTACCCATCCCTTTCAGAATGGTGGTCAGTTCCCCTTTTTTACCCAGGAACCGAACTTTCTGTTCGTTGAGGTAGTCCATACTGGTAGCTTCTTCTAAAGCCTGTACAGCAGCCTCTTTGATTTTAATCAGTTCGTCACGCACAATTGTAACCTCCTTCAAAATAGAGCTTTGCTTCAAAGCCCGACAAAAAGAAAAGACCTCCGTCACAAAGGGACGAAGGTCTGATTTCGCGGTACCACCCTAATTGCCGCCTGATAAACAGACAGCCTCTCAAAACCGTTAACGCCGGTGTACGTTCCACCTACACATCTATACAACTTAACTGCAGACTTCAGCCGGAAAGCTCCGAGGCGAACCCGTTCGCATTTCCCCGCACAGGGCTTTCAGCCAGTGACCCTGCTCTCTTTTGCGGCTTATCCGCGGCGGCTCCTCATCAACGCCAGATATTTCACTGCGAAATATTATAGCAAATTTGCTCTGCAATTGCAAGAAAAAGATTTAAAATACCAGTATACCCAGATGTTCCAGCAGAATTTTACAGCCCATTAAAATTAAAATCACACCGCCAGCAAGCTCCGCTTTAGATTTAAACCGCATGCCGAACACATTGCCGATTTTGACTCCGGCTGCCGAACACAAAAATGTAATACAGCCGATAAACAGCACAGCTGCCAGAATATTTACCCGTAAAAAAGCAAACGTAACGCCCATTGCCAGCGCATCAATGCTGGTAGCCACTGCTAAAAGGAACATGGCTTTTACCGAAAAATCATCATCCAGTTCTTCATCGTCATCACCCAGAGCCTCTTTTATCATATTGCCGCCAATAAACAGCAGCAGTGCAAAGGCAATCCAGTGGTCAATACTTACAATCAAATGCTCAAACTGATGCCCCAGCAGATAGCCGATGGCCGGCATCAGCGCCTGAAATCCGCCGAACCACAACCCTGCAAAAAGCGCATGTTTCAACTCCAGCCTCTGCACAGAAAGCCCCTTGCAGACCGACACCGCAAACGCATCCATAGATAAACCAACTGCAATCAGAAATAATTCTAACATTCCCATAACGGATTACTCGTACTTTCTGTTTGGATTTTTTGGAAACCAGCCCTTTTCCACACGCTGGCGCTGTTCTTTCAGTTCCCCAATGCTCCAGAAAAAGGAACAGCCCAGCGCGCCCAGCAATGCAGAGCCAACTGTATTATCTACCAGAAGGGAACAGATCACACTGATAATCCCGCCTACTAAAAATACCGGCCATACACGGTCAGAAAAATAATACTCGGTTTTAATAACAATAGGATGAAATACACCAATCAGCAGGAACACACCTACACTGATGATTAACCCTAAAAAATTGAAATCCATAATTAAATTTAAAACTCCTTTCTTACTGCTGAATATTTATTTCATATAATTTCTACAATAGTATAACATGAAACAGAATTTAAGGGATAGCCAAATTTACGCAGATAAGATATATTGATATGGAAAAGAATTCGACACCAGAAAGGAGTATCCCTATGATTACCTATCTTTTATTTGATCTGGACGGCACCCTTACCAACCCCCAGGAGGGAATCACGAAATGTGTGCAGCATGCGCTGCGTGCCTTTGGTATCGACGAGCCGAATTTAGAAAAACTGATTCCCTTTATCGGCCCGCCGCTGATTCAGAGCTTTATGGACTTTTATCATATGCGTGAAGATGAGGCTCGCAAAGCCGTTACTGTTTACCGGGAACGGTTCGGCACCGTAGGCCTGTTTGAAAACTTTCCATATCCCGGCATTGCCGCTATGCTGGAAAATTTAAAAGCACAGGGCAAAACACTGGCCGTGGCATCGTCTAAGCCAACTGTTTATGTGCGCCGTATTTTAGAAAAATTTGAACTGGCTCAGTATTTTGATGTTATTGAGGGCAGCAACCTTGACGGCACACGAGTAGATAAAAAAGAAGTCATCGCCGAAGTATTAACCCGATTGGATAATCCATCAGCCGATGACTTATTGATGATTGGTGACCGTAAATTTGATGTTATCGGTGCAAAAGAAATGGGCTTCGGCTGTGTGGGGGTACGCTTTGGCTTTGCAGCTCCAAACGAGCTGGAAGAAAGCGGCGCCGTTTATATCGCCGATACCGTTGATGACCTGCACCGCTATCTGTTAAGCGTTTAAACACGATTATTCCGCCAGGTAGCTTTCACCGTTGGCATAATTAATAATCACCCCGGGCTGGGCATTGCAGATATACACATTAAAACAAATGCCCTGCCCGTTATCCTCTATGGAATAGGCTTCCATCTGTACACCGCTTGCTAAAAGATTCTCCCCTTCATACACAGGTGTTACCCGATACAGCACATGACGACCGGTATATTTAATATACTCCGCCACCATATCCTCAAACGGCAGCATGCCCTGCACATTTAAAAACCGTGTACCCGTCATCAGATTTTTTTCGTTTGCATTTTCCCCGGTCAACTGATAGCCAATTAAATGACAGCGGTTATATAAATATTTGCCATCTACCACATCATATTTTACCGTATGCCACCCGGTAGGTTTTATCTGACCAATACTGCCCCTATCCTCTGTGGGCATCAGTTCTGTTCCAATCATAGCCGTAGCCGGGCCGCAGCGCCCAAGATAATCCAGTTCACTGTAATATTCAAACGGCTCACGAGCCAGTTCTTCTTTCGTAAACGAGGGCACATTGTCATCCAGAACAATATAACTGGCTTCTTCATATTCCTTTACACCAACCGGCACCGTACCCGCATAATTCTTTTCGGAATCATCGAACGGAAATATGCCATCCACGTTATATCCCATCGAGCCCAGAATCACAACCAGCAGTACCGCAAAAATTTTTGATACATTCTTCCAGTTGATTCGTCTGCATTTTTTTCGTTTACTCTGTTTCTTTGCCACTACCGTCACCTCCAGGATGTTTATACATTCTGAAAAGTATTATAGCATAAAAGAATTGAAAATAGAACATATATTCTCAAAATAAAAATGAGAACTACTTCAAAAATCCTAGCTGGATTCTAAAACAGTTCTCATACTTTATATCATTTCGCTATATCTCCTGCACAAAGTCCTGTCGATAAAATTTATATTCATCATCCGTATAAATTGTAAAGGATATGCGAATATATTTTGATTTTTCGGCATCTTCCGGTTCCAGCACAAAACGGAATCGGTTATCCGTAATTGTTTCCCCGGGAACTGCATAATAAAAATCCTCATCATTGCTCGAAAGCCAGCCTACGGTATTATCCAGTTCTTCATCGGCAGCATCCACATACACGGAAAGCGCCATTTCATCCTTAATTACTTCTCCGGTAGTTTTATGACCATTTATCGAAATATTTTCATAATCAAAACAGGCTTCATAATATCGGGTATCGTCCTCCCCGGAAAGAAGCGTAATTTCTTTTAATGTTACCGAAGCCTTTCCATCCACATCCCAGGTATCACCAGCATACATAGGAATCGTATCGCCAGTTTCATTTAAGTTGACCCGCTTTGCGTAATCTGCTGCCTCATCGCACATTGCAGCAAATACTACAATATATAAAGAAAATGCACAAAGAAAAAGTCCACCTGCAATGGCTGTCACGCCAACTACCAGATAGGAGCCCCAGCGTTTCCAGCGATTATATTCCATACCCTCACTATTACACCACTCTAAAAGCATATGCATCAGTTTCAAGAATGCAAGTGCAGCTACAACAATAACAATAAAGCCAAGCAGCAGATAAATCATATAATCGCCTCCTCATTTTAAAGAATTCATTTCTACTAGCTTAGTCGCCTGTCTTTTGATTCTAGAATAATAGACTATACAGTGCCATGTCAATACTTTTAACATAATTAGCACATTTGACGTCATAAATAGCACTTAAAGAAATCCTGATCCGCAAAAAGAAAAACGGCATCGCAAAATTTGCAATACCGTTCTGTAAGCATATAACCACATATAAATTTTACGCTAGCGCCTTTTGGCATCCACAGCGAAAACAAAAAGAAAAACGGGTTTGAGATTTCTCTCAAACCCGTTTAACATGGTGCCGGAGACCGGAATCGAACCGGTACGAAGGTTTAGCTTCGCAGGATTTTAAGTCCTGTGCGTCTGCCAGTTCCGCCACTCCGGCATGGAGGCGACACCCAGATTTGAACTGGGGCGTAAAGGATTTGCAGTCCTCTGCCTTACCGCTTGGCTATGTCGCCGCCTTGTCATCAACCGCTGACATTTATAGATTATAGCAGGATGGCACTAAAGTGTCAACACCTTTTTTTAACTTTTTTCAAATTTTTATTTTATTTTTTATCTGGCTGAAAATAGACTCCCCAATGCCCTTTACCTGCCGAATTTCTTCAATAGAAGAAAAGCCTCCGTGCTGTGTACGATAATCCAAAATAGCCTGGGCTTTCACTTCACCGATGCCTGGCAGAGTCATCAGCTGTGATAAATCGGCCTGATTGATACTGATAAGTCCGTCTTCTACAACTTCTTGTGTATTCGGCTTTCCTTCGATATTTTTAAAGGGTACTGCTATTTTCTGGCCATCACTTAAAACGGCCGCACGATTCAGCGCATCGGCGTCTGTTTCCGGCAAACATCCGGCCAACCGCAGTGCATCTTCTACCCGATCTCCTTCGTGCATTGTATAAACACCTGGTTTCTCAACCGCACCTGCTACATGCACTACGATTTCATTGTTCAATGGTTCTGCTTCATCGGCTGTTAAAGTCGCTTCTTCTGCAGTATAGATAAACTCTTCTTCACTCGTGTAAGAAGGAATTTTCTGTACAGCTAAAAAAACAATCAGCAGAACCGCAATTCCTGCAAGTAGCACTTTTTGCTTTTTTTCTGGCATTTCTATCATCTCCAGCACCACTGTACCACATTGTTGTCCACAAAACAATCAAAATCATTCGACAAAAGTCGACACTAGATGTATCCAGATAGAAGCCCCTCACAAAACCGGCACCTTATTACGGCAGCACTATGTAATTTCAATCACACTTCGACACTTATATGCATTCTTTTCGTTTTATCGTTATTATCCGCCCTGTATTTTTATCTGTAAACGATTAGAAATTTCGATTGAACTATCCAGCTGTTTTTCTATTTTTAACGCTTATCAGCTAAAATAAAAGTCGTCAGACATAATAAATCTGCCCGACGACTGTAATATATCTGTTATTGCATCTGAAAACTTTTTACTAGTTAGTTCCCGCATTCAATACTGATTTCATTAAAGATGCCCAGAATATCATCCACTCTGGTCTGTTTTTTCTTCTGTGCATCGTAATCCAGTACGATACCGCCCTGGTGCATCATAATCATACGGTTCCCATATTCTACAGCATGGCGCAGATTATGACTTACCATAAGCGCAGTCAGCTGCTTTTCACGTACAATCTCATCGGTCAGTTCCATAATGATTTCCGATGTTTTTGGATCAAGAGCTGCAGTATGTTCATCCAGAATCAGAAAATCAAGCGGTGTCATGGTGGACATTAAAAGTGCCATGGCCTGACGCTGCCCGCCGGATAACGCACCGACTTTTACATGCAGTTTGTCTTCCAGCCCCAGTTTCAAACGAGAAAGCTGTTCCTGATAATAGCCAATACGTTTTTTGTTGATACCGCCAGTTAAATTAAACGGTTTGCCTTTGTTATCCGCCATCGCCATATTCTGCAGAATCGTCATAGATGGGCATGTGCCTTTTGCCGGATCCTGAAATACACGGCCAATAAATCTGGAACGCTGATATTCTTTCAGTTTGTTGATATTCTGCCCCTGTACCAGAATATTACCGCTATCTAATGGAAGGGTGCCGCAAATAATATTTAAAATCGTTGTTTTACCAGAACCGTTACTGCCGATTACCGAAATAAACTCACCTTTTTTCACCTGTAAGTTAAAATTGTTGAACAGCGTACTTTCGTTAACCGTCCCCG
>DAISWV010000068.1:0-7526 GCA_036826195.1 Peptococcaceae bacterium
TTATTCGGCTTTGTTTGCCATAACAGCTGCGCAGCGTGGGCACAGGCCGTTTTCATCCAGTTCTTCGGAGTGAATCCAGCAGCGTTCGCATGCGGAGCCTTTTGCAGCTGCAATTTCTACTGCCAGGCCTTTTACATCTTCGCTCACGTAAGCATCGGCAGGTGCTTCGCTCATTGGTTTTACAGTAACCTGCGATACGATGAAAATAGTAGCCAGCTGGTCAGCCATCTGGGTTAACAGATCCATAACGTCGCCTTCGGCATACAGGATAACCTGTGCATCTAATGCTTTACCGATTTCTTTGCTTGCGCGTTTTTCTTCCAGTTTTTTGGTTACTTCACCGCGAACCGACAGGATGTTATCCCATTTTGCATCCAGTGCTTCGTTGATAGCATCCGGATTTACTACAGGCCAGCCGCTCAGCTGAATACTCAGCTCTTTGTCTTCTTTCGGCAGGTATTTCCATACTTCTTCGGATGTGAAGGACAGAATTGGTGTTAATACCTGCGCTAAGGATACGCAGATTTCGTACAGAGCGCTCTGGCAGGAACGGCGTGCTTTGCTGTCGGCCTCTTCACAGTACAGGCGGTCTTTTGCGATATCTACATAGTAAGCACTTAAATCTACGTTGCAGAAGTTGTGTACGGCATGGTAAACCACATGGAATTCGCAGTCTTCGTAGCCTTTGTTTACTTTTTCCAGCAGTTTGTGCAGTTTGAGCATAATCCACTGATCCAGTTCTTCCATATCAGCCAGTGCAACAGCATCGGTTTTGTAGTTAAAGTCGCTGATATTCCCTAACAGGTAGCGGAAGGTATTACGGATTTTACGATATGCTTCACTTACCTGTTTTAAAATACCCTGAGATACTGCGATATCGTTGCGGTAGTCTGCGGAGGATACCCACAGGCGCAGAATATCGGCACCCATATCTTTTACAACATCCAGAGGGTCTACACCGTTGCCCAGAGATTTACTCATTTTGCGGCCCTGTTCATCTACCAGGAAGCCGTGAGTTAATACTGCTTTATATGGAGCAACACCATCTACTGCTACGCTTGTTAACAGAGAGGAGTTAAACCAGCCGCGATGCTGGTCGGAGCCTTCCAGATAGAAATCAGCAGGGCTCTGCAGTTCATCGCGTACTTTTAATACACCTTTATGGCTGGAGCCGGAGTCAAACCATACGTCCATAATGTCGGTTTCTTTGCGGAAATGTGCCGCACCGCATTTTGGACATACCAGACCTTCCGGAATCAGTTCTGCTGCTTCTTTTGCAAACCAGATATCGGTACCGTGCTCACGCACCAGTTCCTGCAGGTGGCTGATGGTAGCATCGTTTACGATTGGTTCGTTACATTCGGTGCAGTAGAAAATAGGGATTGGCACACCCCATGTTCTCTGGCGGGAAATACACCAGTCACCGCGTTCTGCAACCATGTTGTAAATGCGGTCATGACCCCAGGATGGGAAGAATTTTACTTTGTCGATTTCATCCAGTGCATTCTGGCGGAAACCGTCTACGGAAGCAAACCACTGCTCGGTTGCACGGAACAGGGTTGGGTTTTTACATCTCCAGCAGTGTGGATACTGATGTTTGATGAATTTTAATTTTAACAGATATTTATTAGCTTCTAACCACTGGCAGATTGCTTTGTTGGCATCGTCAGTTGCTAAGCCTGCAAACTGGCCTGCTTCTGCGGTCAGTTTCCCCTGGTTGTCCAGTGGCGAGATAACCGGCAGGTTGTATTTTTTCGCTACGATAAAGTCATCAGCACCATGGCCCGGAGCAGTGTGTACACAGCCGGTACCAGCTTCCAGTGTTACGTGCTCACCGTTAATTACTAAGGATTCACGATCCAGGAATGGATGCTGGCAAACCATTTTATCCAGTTCCGCACCTTTCCACTGGCCTAATACCTGTGGCGCTTCTTCGATGCCGCAGTCAGCCATAAAGCTGTTCAGCATTTCTTTTGCCACTACATATTTTTCATCGCCAAACTGCAGCAGCTGGTATTCGTATTCCGGATGGATGGAAATCGCCACGTTGCCAGGCAGTGTCCATGGAGTAGTTGTCCAGATTACAACGTAAGCATTTTCAATTTCAAATAAGCCTTTTGCATCTTTTACAGGGAATTTCACGTAAATAGATGGGGATTTTTTCTCTGCGTATTCAATTTCCGCTTCGGCCAGAGCAGTTTCGCAGTCCGGGCACCAGTGAACCGGTTTTAAACCTTTGTAGATATAGCCTTTTTTCGCCATATCGCCAAATACGCCAATCTGTTCCGCTTCAAATTTAGGGTCCAGAGTTACATATGGATGATCCCAGTCACCGCGTACGCCTAAACGATGGAACTGTTTTTTCTGGTTTTCTACTGCATCCAGAGCAAAACCGGCACAGGCTTTGCGGAATGCCACTTTATCCACACCGTGATGGTCTAAGCCCAGTGCTTTGATTGCTTTCAGTTCAATCGGCAGACCGTGGGTATCCCAGCCTGGTACGTATGGAGCATCAAAACCGGTCATGCTGCGGTGTTTGATGATGATATCTTTTAATACTTTGTTTAATGCATGGCCTAAATGAATGTCGCCGTTTGCATATGGAGGGCCGTCATGCAGAATAAATTTTGGGTTGCCTGCATTTTTTTCAGCCACTTTGTTATAAATATCGTTGCTGTCCCAGAATTCCAGCATTTCCGGTTCTTTTTTCGGCAGGTTGCCGCGCATCGGAAACTCGGTCTGAGGCAGATTTAATGTTTTACCGTAATCTACTTTTTCCACGTTACTGTTCACCTCATAAAAAATTTGGTTGTGTTTCTTTATTATTTATTAAACTTCTATTTTGCTGTTTACACAAAGCAATGTCATCCTGAGCGAAGGGGCTTATCCTTCGCCCAACATGACATAGAAGTGTGTTTCACATGTTCAGCGCCGTCTTATTTGGCTTCAGAGCTGTCCATAATTTCTTTCAGTTTTACATTGATTTTTGTTTCTTCGTTTTCAGACATAGTTGGTTCGGCTTCCTGTGCAGGTGCTTCCAGTGCTTCTGTCTGTTTCAGATACGCTGCCACTTCATCGGTATTGATGCCGGCTTCTTCTTTATCCAGCATGGCAATCTGATTCTGGAAATAATCTTTTAATGTTTCTTTGGCATCGTTATAGCGGGTTGCAAGCATGGTGTAATCAGCCAGCACTTTGTTGTATTTTGCCTCTGTGCCGCCAATAATGCGCTGTGCTTCTGCTTCTGCTTCTGCAACAATATTAGCTGCTTTTGTTTCAGCATCTTTTACCAGCTGGTCAGCAAAACGCTGTGCCGATACTAAGGTATTATTCAGAGAAATTTCTTTTTCCCGATAGCTGTTCATGTTTTCGCTGTAATTGCTCAGCTGTGTTTTCAGCACATCCAGTTCGCGCTGCAGTTTTTCGAAGTCCACGATAATTTCATCCAGAAATTCATCTACTTCTTCTGCATCATAACCGCGCATGGCTTTTTTAAATTCTTTATTGTGAATGTCCATTGGTTTCAGCATTGGATAGCCCCCTTGTACTCATCTTTGTACTTTTATACGGAATTCTGTATTACATATTACTTCTAAATCAGATATATTTCAAGATGCAGACCTTTAATTTTCCCTTTTTCGTTTCGCCCGATGTTTCTCCGATGCGAAGCCGCCCTTTGCCTCTGCACGAAATCAAATCATCCTGCCGGCACAGGTAGTCATTGTCGGTCACTTCACTATGGTTGACTTTGACTCTTCCGCTCTGAATCAGCTCCATGGCTTTTGTGCGCGAAAGGTTCAGCCCATGAGCCAGAAGCGTATCCAGCCGCATAGAGGCAACCATAATATGTAGCTCTTTGATATTCTGTTCCGGCGGCTCAAAGTCAGATAGCGAAAGCTCCTTTGGCTCTAACGGAACATGTTTTACGCGGATCTCATTCTGCAGGAGATAGTCGGCAATCTCCTCCTGCACAAACAGGTCAAAGCCAGTCTCACGTACTAATAAATCACCGAATTTTTCACGCCGCAGCCCCAGGCCCATAATGGCGCCTAAAAAATCGCGATGTGTCACTGACACATAGTCCAGTTTTCCCTGAAACCGAAACAGGCGAATACCGGCCATCGCGCAGTCAGGTTCGGTATATTCGGGGAACAGCACCAGCCGTTTCCGTTCGGCAGTTTCATAACCGCCGCAAAAGAGATACCGCTGAAACTTCACACTTCGCAGATAGCTTTCGGCCACCAGCTGCATTCTCGGTTCTAAAAAGTCGGTAATCTCTTCCTGATAGCGCTGTTCCACACGGTCAAGCCGGTCTTCCAGCCGGCTGATAAACTGTTTTTCCTCGATGGATAGATTAGATAATGCGGAGAGCGTCTGCATGGCGTCCTCCTGCTTATAAAATAATATTCACGATCCGCACCAGTACGTTGTACAGAATATCGATTAAAAGCAATGCCGCAATCGGTGTAAAATCCAGCGGATATCTCAGTGCATCGGGTATAAATCTGCGGCATGGCTCCATTACCAGCTCGGTAATCTCATACACATAGCGCAGAATCGAATTATACGGATTGTGCGGAATAAACGACAGAAAACAGCGTATCAGAATCAGCATATTCATCACGCTGACACATGTGCGTAAAAATAACAGCAGTAAACTGGTTATCATTTCTTCTCACCAAGCTCCTTTGAACGAATATAGGCCTTTTCTACCGCTTCTATCATGGCACTGCGCACACCGTGATCCTCCATAGCGCGCAGCCCGCAGATGGTAGTTCCGGCAGGGCTTGTCACCTGGTCTTTTAATACACCCGGATGCTCTCCGGTTTCCAGAAGCATCATGGCAGAACCGGCCATGGTCTGAGCAGCCAGCTGATACGCAGTCCCTCTAGGCAGACCGCACAGCACCGCCCCGTCAGCCAGAGCCTCCAGTATCTGATACATATAGGCAGGACCGCTGCCGCTTAATGCGCAGATGGCATCCATATAGGTTTCTTCTACAAAAACAGTTTTTCCCACGCTGTTAAAAATATCCGCGGCAACCTGCTTCTGTTCCTCGGTAGTATAGACACCTGGTGTAATCCCTGTCATACCCCAGCCTATTTTTGCCGGCGTGTTCGGCATTACACGAAAAATCGGAACATCGCCCAGTTCACTGCTTAAGGTATCCATTGTCACACCGGCCATAATGGAAATCACAGCCTGATCCTTCTGCGGTTTTACACTTAATGCGCCGCACACTGCCGCGAACTGCTGCGGTTTTACTGCCACAATAATATACTGTGCTTCGTTTATTACCTGGTTATTATCCGCTGCCGGCTGGATACCCAGCGTATTGTGGAGTTCCTGCAGCTTTTCTGCACTGCAGTCTGACATCAGAATATCACTGCCGTCAGCAAGCCCCTGTTTTACCATACCGCCTGCAATAGCCGATGCCATTGCACCGGCACCGATAAACCCAAACCGGTAGGTTCTTGACATTAGAAATCACCTCTGCGGTTGTACTGGGTAATCCACGCAAAAATTTCTTCATCGGTATCTGCCATATCGTGTTTTAATTCGCTGGCAATGTCGATATTCTGCGGAGCAGCCAGAATAATGCCCTGGCTTACTTTCTGGATGGTACCGTCGATTGCGTATACAACGCCGCCTACAAAGTCGATAATTTTTGCCGCGATATCGGTATCACAGGATTCAATATTGATAACTACAGCTCTATGATCCAGAAGGTTATCTGCAATGCCCTGCGATTCTTCAAAACGTACCGGTTCTACCAGCACAACGCGTGCATTTTCTGCATTGTCATGCCGGCTGCTGTATTCACGGTTTGGATTGTTAAACGAAACCACATTGTTAATACGTGCAATCGGTTTTGGTTCACTTTTTACCGGCATAGCAGTCTGTTTCTGCGCTGGCTGTGCCTGTTTTTCCACTACTTCCTCTTCTTCGATTTCTTCTCTTTCCACAAACCCTAATACATCGACTACCTTATCTAAAAATCCCATCGTCATCTCTCCTTCACATATTTACGCGAACATACTGCGGCCAACACGAATCATATTGGCACCCTCTTCTATTGCCACCTGGTAATCGTGGCTCATACCCATGGATAAAATCTCCATGTCAATGCCCGGAATCTGTCTTTCCTTCAATTCACAGAACAGCTGGTACATTTCCCGGAAAATCGGCCGAACCTGCTCGGTATCTTCAAAGAACGGCGCAATGTTCATCAGCCCTTTTACATGAATTCCCGGCATTTTGCTCACCATTTCCAGAAACGGAACCACTTCTTCTTTTGCCAGACCAAATTTGCTTTCCTCATCCGCAATATTTACCTGCACCAGACAATCCATTGGATGTCCGATTTCCTGCATGCGGCGGTTCAGTTCTTTTGCCAGAGATTCACTTTCCAGCGAATGCACCAGTACAACTTTATCTGCAATATATTTTACCTTATTGCTCTGCAGATGTCCGATAATATGCCATACAGCGCCAGGATTAACGGCATCATACTTGTCCATCAGTTCCTGCACACGGTTTTCACCCAGAATGTTCTGCCCGGCATCCAGCACTTCATTGAGCTGTTCCGGTGTTCTTGTTTTGGTAACCGCAACAAGTGTTACCGGCTGTTCCGGATTAGGGCTTTTCTTTCTGGCCTCTTCCACATTTTTTCGGATTTCTGCAATATTTTCTGCGATACTCATTTTTCCGACTCAGTCCTTTTAAGTTTTATATTTAAGCTTATATTTTAAAATTTAATGTTTTCTCCTTCACGCACAAGCTGCGGTGTGGTTACAATAATCATTCCATCTTCCAGGCCGCTTTCCACCACAACTCTGCCTTCTTCATCCCATGGTTCGCCCAGTGTGACCGCCTCCCAGAACACAAAGCCTTTCTGCAGATAATAAACACCGGTCTGGCCGTCCTTTTCCACCACGATATCCGGCGATATTAAAAACCCGGTCATCTGGTCATACGGCAGCTCAATTTTATAAATTCTCTGCTGAAAGACGGTTTCCTTCACATTGCCCAGCTTTAGTTTGAGATAACGGAATCCATCCGGCGTATCCAGCACTTCCACTACGCGAGCCGTCATCTGGTCTCCTGTATCCACAAGTCTTACCCGGATTCGCTGATCCGCTTCCAGGCTGCCTGTATAGGCACTGCGCGGCACAGTGGCATAAAGGTACACCTCATCAAAAACATTGATTACTTTGGCAGCCGGCTGCCCGTTTACACCGTCGGGAATCGCCTGTTTCTGACCGGATTGCTGTACAGCATAGCCCTCTTCCAGATTGGTGCTGCAGATGGTGTTTAAGTCCGTTGTACCTTCCAGTCCATCCAGCTGATAGGATACACGCCCTGCATGGTTTGTCCAGGAATACGCGTCCCCGATTTTTAACACGGCATTGCCTTTGCGCACACGTTCGCCTTCCTTTATCAGCGGCTCCACTTTGCCATCAGCCTGTGCAATAATCAGTGACTCTGTGCCATGTAAAAGACCATAGCCTGTCTCTACATGCTCC
>DAISWV010000069.1:0-7477 GCA_036826195.1 Peptococcaceae bacterium
TCAATGCAATACCGGATTGCATCTCGGATTGCCTCTGCCAGTGTTTTTCCACCAACCATCCCCTGATTCACAAAGTAAACAAACAAGCTGTAATTTGTCAGATAGCGGCTTTTCCGGAGAAGCTCGCTGTTTTCTCTGTAATTAATATTATATACATCCACTTTCAATTCTAACGCCGGGCAATCCTTATTCAGCATAAACGATTCTGATAAATACTGTACCGTATGTTCCGGCTGCGATTCTCTCCCATTATACAGCACCACAAATTCGGGCGTTGGAATCGGAATCCTTTTTTCCTCATAAATTGCTCGTTTTTTCCATTGGTTCAATAGTTTTTCATACAGCCTTGCCACATACATTAATAAACGCAGAGCCATATTTTCGTTAATTGTGGATTGATGCTCTATCAGCACCAGTATCTGATTACCAAGCTGAAAAGATAAATCGTTGACCTTTTCCTTATACAGCACGTCATCCAGCGTATCCACTATTACCGGCGTGTCCAGCGGATACTTTGTACCGGCAATCGCATTATAAATCTCCACAAGCCCCTCCGGGTTCTCCCGAAAATATTTTGTAAATACACTGTCCCGGTAATTTCTGTTTGCCTGTTCTGTCATAAACAACCTCCTGAATATATATTCGGAATTGTCTGCCATGCTGCTTCAGATTTTACTGCGGTGTGTGCTGCGATTCTTATAACTTATATTACCTCGTTGTTCCTGCTTTTATACTACCACTATTTTACAGATTGTTCAATAGAACTGCGCGAATTATTTTATAAAAACAAAAACAGAGAGCAGGTTTGCTCTCTGTCCGTTTTGGTATGTGATTGTCTATTATCTTTCTGCCAGCTCAATATAGTCTTTTTCGCCGCCGATGCTGCGGTAAGCCGGACGGATAATTTTGTCCACGTTGGTCAGTTCTTCTAAGCGATGTGCGCTCCAGCCAACGATACGAGCCATTGCAAAAATCGGAGTGTACAGTTCTTCCGGAATGTTTAAAAGGCTGTACACAAAGCCGCTGTAAAAGTCTACATTGGCGCTGACGCCTTTATAGATTTTGCGTTTTTCGGCGATAATTTCAGGTGCCAGTTCTTCTACCATGTTGTACAGGGCGTATTCATCCTCATGGTGTTTTTCTTTTGCCAGCTGTTCTACAAAGCCTTTGAATACTTTGGCACGAGGGTCGGAAATGCTGTACACGGCATGTCCCATCCCGTAAATCAGGCCTTTTTTGTCAAATGCCTGTTTATCGACGATTTTTTCCAGATATGCCCGCACCTGCTCGCGATTGCCGATATCTTTTACGTGTTTCTTTAAATCTTCCATCATTTCTACAACTTTAATGTTGGCACCGCCGTGTTTTGGCCCTTTGAGCGACGATAACGCCGCAGCTACAACCGAGTAGGTATCGGAGCCGGAGGATGTTACAACGTGGGTTGTAAACGAGGAGTTGTTGCCGCCGCCGTGTTCCATGTGCAGCACCAGCGCAATATCCAGCACGTGGGCTTCTAATGGTGTGTAGGATTTATCCGGGCGCAGCATGCGCAGAATATTTTCCGCCATGCCCAGTTCCGGGTCAGGACGATGGATATATAAGCTTTCATCACATTCGTAATGGTTGTATGCATGGTAGCCATATACGGTCAGCATCGGGAATACGCTGATTAACATCAGGCACTGGCGCAGTACGTTGGTCATGGATAAATCCGATGCATCTTCGTCGTAGGCTGCCAGGGTCAGCACACTGCGGGATAAGGTGTTCATAATATCTTTGCTTGGTGCTTTCAGCACAACATCACGGGTAAAGTTGGTAGGCAGTGTACGCATCTGTGCCAGCACATTGGTGAACTGTTTCAGCTCTGCCCTGTCCGGCAGCCGGCCAAACAGCAGCAGATAGGTGGTTTCTTCAAAACCAAAGCGCTGCTCTTTTACAAAGCCCTGCACCAGGCTTGTCACATCATAGCCGCGATATAAGAGTTTGCCCTCGCATGGAATCCGATTGCCCTGTTCGTCTAATTCATCTTCATATGCCTGAATATGCGAAATATTGGTGAGCCCTGCCAGCACGCCGGTGCCGTTTTTATCACGAAGCCCTTTTTTTACACCATATTCATCATATAGTTTCTGGTCAATGCGGCAGTTTTTTTCGCAGATTGCTGCCTTTTCGGCAATATAATAACTGAATGGTGTTTTCATGTATGCCTACCTCCTGAATCTATGTATTCTTATTGTATTATAATTTCTACAGAAGACCATAATTTTCTTGCTATTTAAAAATAGACTTTCTTTATAGGTTATGTCCCTTCTAAGTTCAGCCCCGTTCCTAACAGAAAGCAAACAAAAAAGCGACACCGTTTTTATAACGGCATCGCTTTACAGGTTATCGTATAATCGAATTTTTCGGCAGCGGTTTTGGCGTATTTACGTTCAGAACCACAATCCCTGCCAGAATTAAAATAATGCCGGAAACCTTGCTGACGGTCATGGCCTCGTTAAACACCAGCACCCCGATAATGGTAGCCACCACCGGCTCCACGGTTGCCATAACCGATGCGTGGCTTGCCACAACCCCGGTTAAGCCGCGTGTATATAACAGATACGGGAACATACAGGCAAATACGCCCAGCCCGATGCCGTTTAAAATGACCGATGGATTGCTTAACATCGGCACCAGCTCGGTTACATTGCTTAACGGCAGTGTTCCGATTGCCGCCAGCACAAAGGTGTAAAAGGTAATGGTAATGCTGTGATATTTGCGCAGTGCATAGGTGCTGAAAATGCTGTACAGAGCATAGCCAAACCCTGCCCCCAGGCCGACCAGAATCCCGGTTATGCCGATGGAATTGCCGCTGGATAAACCGGTTACCAGCACACAGCCCATAAAGGTCATCAGCACCACAAGCCCTTTTTTGGCGGTGAATTTTTCCTTAAACAGAATAATCGACATCACCATAACCATCATCGGTGCAGTGTACAGCAGCACGGCCGCCACCGATACCGAAACCATGGCAATGCAGGTAAAATAGCAGTAATTAAAAAACATCAGGCTGCAGATGCCGGTGCCAAAGAACATCCACCAGTCTCGCAGATCAATTTTAAATAACTGCCGGTTGGTAAGGGCAATATAAATTCCAAGGCAGACAGCCGCAATCCCGACACGCATCAGCATAATCTGAAACCGGCTTAAGCCCAGCTCCGACAGACCGTTAAAAAACAGCGCAATCATGCCCCACAGCACACCGGCTGCCAGAATATACACGTAAAAAATATTGTTTATCATTTTTCTGCTTAACATAATCATCGCACTCCAGATAATCTATAAATTCCAGATTTTATTATATGCCTGTTTTCTCTGTTTCGCAAGTCTGTTCTAATATCCAAATGTCCAGAGCCGCGCCACCGCCGCCCCCTCCCGGATAAAATAATTAAGCCGCAGCACCGGCCAGGTGGTTTTGGCAGGCACACCGGCAGCCTCTATGCCGTACTGCGCTGCAAAGGCTTTTGCCCGGTACAGATGATATTCGCTGCTGACAACGGCCACCGGTTCCGGCATAATGCCGTCGTTCAACTCCAGAAGAATTTGCGCGGAATACTGAAAATTCTCCTGTGTGCTGGCAGACTGTTCCTCTTTATATAACCGTTCCGGCTCTATGCCGTTTTGCACAAGCCACCGGTACATGCATTCCGCCTCGCTGATTTCCTCTTTATCACCCTGCCCGCCGGAAAGCACCGCAATTCCATCCGGATAGGTACAAAGCCACTGTTCTGCCGCTACAAGGCGGTTATGGAGCGACAGTGACGGCTGAGTACCGTTTACGCCGGCACCCAGTACAATCAGATACTCTGCCTCCCGGTTTTCATCGCCGCGGGATGCGTTTATAATCGGAATTTCGATGATACAAAGACCAAAAACACCAAAGAGCGTAAGCCCTGCCACAAGCCGTTTCATCCAGCGATACGGCAGATAACCGAGCAGCAGAACCAGCACCGCTATCCCCCAGCAGAGTAACGCAATGGTCTGATACCCAATCAGCAGAAACCGAAACAGGCAGCCGGCTGCAAAAAAGACCGCCGCCAGCGTTATTATTTTGGCATCTTTTTCATATTGCTTATCCATATCCGCCATAACGACACCTCTTTTCACCGGCAGCCTCTGCCTGCCAGCCGGTTATATTATACAAAGTCTTCGCGGTGGCTCATAAAAAAATCATAATACGTACGCACATGGGTTAATGCACTCCAGCGCTTTGTCTGTACCGGAACGGCATCCAAATCATAAATCCGGCAGTGCTTCATGGCCAGTAAAAAAGGCGAATGGGTCGCAATAATAAACTGGCAGTGATAAAAACGAGCCGCGTTTTCTAAAAACTGACTTAATTCGATCTGTAAATCGGCAGCCAGACTGTTTTCCGGTTCATCTAACAGGTAAAGTGCATTTTCCCGGATATGCTCGGTAAAAAATCCAAATGCGCTCTGGCCGTTGGATTTGGCCGGGATATTCTCCATGACATGTTTTTTGACATATTTGGAGCCGGTCATTCGTTTGGCATCGTTGTTTCGTTTCAGTTTTTCATAGTCATCCAGCGATTTCATGCGAAACGATGCATATCGTTCTTCCTGATATTCGGCCAGCAAATCCTCCCGTTTGTGGTCTACACCGTCATTTAAACAGCGTAAATCCAAAAGATAATCAAATACATCGTCACTGGTTATCATGCGGCTCTGTTCACGGATTTCAGCCGTCAGACGCGGTGCCTCATAGCGGCACTCGGCCGCATAATCAGAAAAGAATGCACTGCGGTTGTATCTGGCGCCCCGTTTCAGCAAAAGCCTCTCTGCAATCAGATTCAGCAGTGTCGTTTTGCCTGAACCATTGCCGCCGTATAAAAAGGTAACCGGTTCAAAGCGCAGCGTTTCTATCTGTTTTTGCGGAAAAATCCGAAACGGATAAAAACTGGTGTAGCAGGTGCGTTTCATTTCCGGATTATCCACCGGGCTCAGATATCGTTCCTCCCAGCCCTCGCCGGGAAGTGTAAATTCCTGCAGATACATAGCGCAGCCTCCCTTCTGCCTGGTTACCAGTCTGCATAACCAGTCTAATTCTACAACTTTATTATAGAAACCGTAAAGCAAAAACACAAGCAGTTTTTTACTGTTATATAGCCCTGATGCAGGATGCAATTTGTATAAACAAAACAGAGCCGACTGCCTGTCCTTTGCTTTTAAGACAGACTGCCGGCTCTATAACGATTTCCGCTGTTATGCAGGATCTAATCAGACAACATTGCTGGTCTGATCCAGGTTTTCCACCATTTTTTTAACGCATTCGGTACAAACCAGTTTACCTCTGTAGTTCTGTACACCTTCTGCATTGTTGCAGAAAATACATGCTGGTTCATATTTTTTCAGCACGATTTTTTCGTTGTCGGTGTAAATTTCCAGAGCATCTTTTTCATCAATACCCAGAGTTCTTCTTAACTCGATTGGAATAACAACTCTACCTAATTCGTCTACTTTACGAACGATACCTGTGGATTTCATGATAAATTTCCTCCTTGCATGTGTATACTTCCTGTTATCAAACAGAACTTACATTCTTTTCTAACCTCGCCTAAATCATACCATTATCTATGAAGAAAGTCAATCAAATTTATTGAAAAGTGTAAAATATTTCAAAATCTTTTTAAATCCGACACCGGCTTCTGCCCGATATAACCGGCCAGAATTCTTTCTGCAGGATTCTGCAAGAAACCCTTGACGGAGGGCTCGTCTTTTTCTATACTATATTTTATATCCAGTTAAAATATGTCTGTAATGCGAAGAAAGGTAGAGTACCCGAAGTGCTGCTGCTCAGAGAGCTGAACATCTGCTGTGAGTTCAGACTGTCAGCGTCGGCGAAAATGAGCCTGGAGCATGGCCTCTGGCCCGGCTGATTACCGTTATATAATCTGCTGAGGTTCTGCTTTGCGGCAGAATAAAGCAGGGTGGTACCACGATTTCAAACTCGTCCCTGTTAGAGAACAGGAACGGGTTTTTTATTTTGTATCCGGCTCGATTACCCCTATGATGCCATCTTTGCATCATACATTCTGGATTTTTAAATGCTACTATATACAATTACACAGGAACCCGAAAATTCCTGCAACATTATTATTTCAAGGAGGCTTTTTCATGACTGCATCTATGAATACTGCTGACGAAGCAAAACGTTTTTACATTACAACTCCAATCTACTATCCAAGTGCAAACCTGCATATCGGCCATGCATACTGTACCGTTATGGCAGATACCATGACCCGCTACAAACGTATGCAGGGGTATGAAACCTACTTTTTAACCGGTTCGGATGAACACGGCCAGAAAATTGAACGTGTGGCAAAAGCGGAAGGCGTAACCCCGATTGAATATACCGATAAAATCGTGGCAACCTTCCAGGCTCTGTGGGAACGTCTGCTGATTTCCAACGACGATTTTATCCGCACTACACAGCCTCGCCACATGGAAGTGGTACAGAAAATCTTCCAGACCATCTACGAAAAAGGCGATATCTATAAATCCGAATACGAAGGCCATTACTGCACACCATGCGAAACCTTCTTTACCGAGCGCCAGCTGGTAGATGGCAACTGCCCGGATTGCGGCCGCCCTGTAGAATTAATCAAAGAAGAAAGCTATTTCTTTAAAATGAGCAAATATCAGGATCAGCTGCTGCAGTACATCGAAGACCACCCGGATTTCATTCAGCCGGTTGCACGCCGCAATGAAATGATCAACTTTATCAAACAGGGCTTAGAAGATTTATGTATCTCCCGTACCACCTTTGACTGGGGGATTCCGGTTCCAATTAACGACAAACACGTTATCTATGTATGGTTTGATGCATTAACCAACTACATTTCTGCTCTGGGCTATATGAGCGAGAACGATGAGCTGTTCCAGAAATTCTGGCCGGCTGATATTCATCTGGTTGGGAAAGATATTGCCCGCTTCCATGCGATTATCTGGCCTTGTATTCTGATGGCTGCAGACCTGCCTCTGCCAAAGCAGGTATTCGGTCATGGCTGGGTGCTGTTAAACAGCGGCAAAATGTCCAAATCCAAAGGCAATGTGGTTGACCCGAATGTTCTGTTAGACAAATACGGCGTGGATGCCATCCGCTACTTCCTGCTGCGTGAAATCTCCACCGGTTCTGACGGTTACTATTCCGAAGAAGCTCTGGTAAACCGCATTAATATTGACCTGGCAAATGACTACGGCAATCTGGTAAGCCGCTCCGTTGCGATGATTGACAAATATTTTGAAGGCATCGTGCCAGCACCGGCTGCAGAAGCTGCCAGCGAATTTGATGCCGACCTGAAAGCACTGGCAGAAACCGTGGGCAACGATGCTGCCGCATATTTAGAAAAAATGGACTTCCCGAATGCACTGGCTTCCATCTGGAAATTAATCAGCCGTGCAAATAAATACATCGA
>DAISWV010000070.1:0-7354 GCA_036826195.1 Peptococcaceae bacterium
TAAAAAACGTGTAAAAAGAGGAAGAGGCAGCGTAACGCATCAAAAATATTTATCGCAAATACATTTTTTGTAAATAATCAGCATGTTGATTATCACTGTGCATCCAGTTCCTTTATTTTCGTATACAAAATTGACAAAACGGCTCAAACTATTATAATCATTATAGATAACCTGCAGATTTTTTAAATGATGGAGTTGAAAATTATGAATGTAGATATGAGCCACTGGCTGGTAATTCTTCCTTTTGCCATTGCGTTATTTTTTTTCATTGGATGGAAAGAGCAGCAGCCCACAAAAACAACGGAAAAAATAAAAAACGGCAAAGTCGTTTATCGTTCTTTATCGCCCGAAGATGCCTGGGCTAAACTGAACAGCACACGTGGTATTGTTCTGGCTGATGTGCGCAGTGAAAAAGAATATGAGGAAACCCATCTGCCGGATAGTGTGAATATCCCGGTCGGAGAACTGAACCCTGTTACAAGCAGCCGTTTGGGAAAACGCAATAAAACGATTTTTGTATACTGCCAGAGCGGCACACGAAGCAGACAGGCTGTTAAATCGCTTTATGGCTTCGGCTTCACCGATGTATATGATATTGGCGGTATGGCCGCTTTTTATAAACGTAAGCCTGAATAAGCTACTATATTCTACTGCCAGAATAAATGTTTCACGTGAAACATTTTTAGAAACATTTTTAAATGAACTTAAAAACTGTGTATGTGTATGTGATTATCCACGAATTTCACATTCTCATACACAGTTTTTTTGTGATATCCATAGTTTATCCACAAAGTTATCCACAGGCAGTGGATAATTTGCAGAAGTACAAACTGATTCACTTATACCATTTATACTGTTTTTCTGTTTTGCATCAAAAGATAAAATTTATGTCATCTGATTTTCATTATTAGATGTTTTCTTGATTTAGTTACAATATTGAAAATTCAGTCCGATTCAGTTGCACGATGAAAATAAATTCGGTATTATTGATTTTATCTTTTATACTGTTACTCCATAGCTAATTTTATTCTGCATGTTGCAGACACAGCGGAGGTTTTATTTTGATTCGTATTATCACAGACAGCAGCTGCGACTTTGATCTGGAACAGGCTGCTCAATTGAATGTAGATGTTCTTCCCATTCATATTTATTTTGGTGAAACAGAATATTTAGACCGGCAGACATTATCTGTCGGAGAGTTTTATGAAAAACTGAAAACCGTTGAAAAACTGCCGACCACATCCCAGATTACGCCGTATCAATTTGTACAGGCGTTTCAGCCTTATGTGGAAGCCGGCGACGATATCATCGGTATTTTTCTTTCCAGCAAATTAAGCGGCACCTTTCAGTCCGCACAGATTGCAGCACAGACTTTTCAGTCAGACCGTATTTTTATAATCGACAGCCTCAATGCAGCCCTCGGGCAGCATCTGTTGGTGCAGATTGCCGTGCAGCTGCGCAATGAAGGCTTCTCTGCAAAAGAAATTGCGGGTAAACTGAACGAGCTGACAAAAAAAGTACGGCTGGTGGCCTGTGTACAGACGATGAAATATCTGGTGATGGGCGGTCGCGTTTCACCGGCGCTTGCAAAAATCGGCGGAATCCTCGGTATCAACCCACTCATTGAAGTAATTGACGGTTCTGTAGAATCCACCGGAAAAGTGCGCGGTCATAAAGCTGCACATCGATGGATGCGTCAGTATCTTGAAAAACATCCGTCTGACAATCATTATCCTGTGGTGTTCTCCCACTCGGTTAATATTCCAGGGCGTGATGAAATGGTGCAGGCTGTGTCTGATCTTTTCACAGACCAGACATATCTGTATTGTGATTTAGGCAGTACCGTCGGCACCCATATCGGTCCTGGCGCAATTGGCTTTGCCTATATTGAAAAATAGAAAAAACCAGAATAATTCTAAACGGATGGCTGCCTTCTGCCATCCGTTTTGTTTTGCAATACCAAAGCTGTTCCATTTTTTATAAGCAGTTACTGTTATCAAAAAAAATTGTACCCCCATAAAGATTATCAAACTTTTTTCTGTTACAAATTTCCATCCAACTAATGATACAATATAAAGAAGACAAATTTTTATGAATGCTTATGAATCAGCCGCAAACAGTATTTTTATTTTGCGCATATAAAAAAGGAGATGGCATTTTTGGATACGAAAAAAACAACTCTGATTTTACTGGCACTGGGATTAAGTACTTTAATCGGTTCTTTAAACACCATGATATTTAACGTGGCTCTGCCTACCATGGTAACGTATTTCAATGCACCGTTATCGACTGTTCAGTGGCTCACATCCGGCTATATGCTGGCAGCAGGCATGATTATTCCAGCTGCCGGTTATCTGGGGGACCGCTTTGGTTATAAACGGCTTCTCACAGTTATTCTGCTCTCTATACTGGCCCTTTCTCTTGCCGGCGCTTTTGCATGGTGTATTGAAATTCTGATTGTGATCCGCTTTTTGTTTGGTCTTGTCGCTGGGTTGCTTTCTCCGCTGGCCCTTGCCATGTTCTACCGGGTTTTACCGGTTAGTCAGCAGACAAAAGCGGCCAGCATCTGGGGTATGGCAACAATGCTGGGTGCTATCCTGCCAACGGTTCTTACCGGGCTGATTCTCAGCATTGCCGACTGGCGCTTCTTATTACTCTTTAACGTGCCGTTTGCATTGCTGGCATGCGCTCTCTGCATTCGGGTTCTGCCGAAAGATACTCTGCAGAACCAGTCAAAACTGGATTTTGTCGGAATGTTTTTGACTTCTGCCGGCAGTTTTATTTTGCTGTTTACATTCAGCAATCTCTCCAGCTGGGGCTTCTCGCTGAAACTGTTAACCGGTTTTGTTCTTGGTCTGGCTTTTCTGATTTTTTATATCGTACGCAGCCGTCATCGCTCTGATGTAGTGCTGAATCTGAACGTATTCAAATACCACCGTTATCCTGCAGCCTTTCTGGTAAGCGGTATTTATGTAATTGCGCTTTGCACCATAGCATTTTTAATGCCGCTGCTGCTGCAGAACGGCCTTAGCCTTTCTCCTCTGGCAACCGGTGTCGTAATGCTGCCGTGTTCCATTATATCCATGCTGATGATGCCAGTTGGAAGTTTTCTGTATAACAAAACCGGTGAAAAACTGCTGACCACCATTGCAGTTCTGATTATTATCGTGGGCTCTATTCCATTCCTGACGTTAACTCCGTCTACCTCTGTTCTGTTAGTTGTAGTAATCCAGATTGTTCGCGGCGCCGGTATGGGGCTGTTTAGCCTTATTGCAACCAACAGCCAGATGTCCGCTATTCCGCCAGAATTATCCGGCCATGCATCTTCTTTAACCAACTGGTTTCAGCAAATGCTGAATGCACTGATGGTAGGGGTGGCAAGTAATATTGTGGATTTACGTATTACAGCTATGGGCGCTAATACACCAGAAACCATTGCACTGGCCTATACATCCACCACCAATGTAGTTATGGCTGTTTCCTGCCTCTTACTGCTGTTGGTTATTCCAATTGCTATGAAATTCTTCCGCAGCAAAAAAGAACTGCGCGGATAATCAGAAACCGAACCGCATTTCCCGGGAAATACTCTACAAAAAAATATAAAATATTTACCGGGAAATAAACTTCCGGAAATACAAAAGAAGCACTTACGAAATCAATCGTAAGTGCTTCTTTATTTTTTAATAATTTTAACTACACTCAGGACGCCGTTAAATTTTCGCAATACAAGGCGGCTTTTGATTTTTCGAGCGACGCGTACTACAAGGTACGCAAGGCGAGAAAAATCAAAAACAACGCAGTAGTGCGGAAATTTAACAAGTCCGTGGTACGATAATCTGCATTTCCAACCCTCTTGCATCAATCTCAGGCTCTTTCGGAATGGTTTCGCTTCCGTTTCTGCATTCCATCTGCCCGATTACAGCCAGGCACAATGCATCTTCTAAGGAGTGTTTGTCATTCCCTTGAGGAAGCTGGTTCCGATACTGGCTGATAATCAGCCTGCGGCCATCACCTAACACCTGGGCACGACTTTCCCGCAGCACATGTTTCCATTCGGTATGATTTGCAAACAGCTCATCGATTTCGCGCAGTAAATGACGCTGCGCCATCTGATTTGGCGAAATCGTGCGCCCCAGCACACGGATATTTTCTTCGCGAGCCGTGGTATCATCTTTTGCATATACTGCCTGACGGCAAGGCACCGCCGATACATTTGCACCACACATCCGTTTTCGCAGCTCAGACTCTGGACGCGCTGTCTCATCCTCTTTATTTTCCGGCAAACCTATCGGCAAGTCGGTTAAAAGCACATCGGCATTTTTACATGCATTGCAGATTTCCCACAGGGTATCGGCATTTACAAACTCACAGACTCCACCCGATAACACGGCCGCCTGCCATTCTCTGCCGTTATGCGTAATCCCTACCGTTTGATAACTGCACGGCAGAGCCTCCTGTTTTGCTTTTTCATGCAGTTCTTCAAATAAGTCCAGATACTGCTTTTCCACCGCCCAGAAGCTGTGAAATTCAAAACACGGTGTAATATGAAGTTCCGGCGCCTCTTCGGCCATTTTTTCGCCTTTGAGATTTAAAAACTCATAATACAGCATAGTATTGTCAATTTCTTTTACAATACGCTGTTCCCTTGGCAGAATACCGCCCGGAATATATTTATTATAAATCAGGTCCAGCAGACGATCTTCCACTGCAATATACTGGCGCAGATGTTTTTTTACCGGTGATGTAATATCGGACATATAGGCCTCGCTGGCATCGTGCAGCAGGCAGAAAAACGCCTGTCTCGCCCCGTAACCGCGCGCTAACGCTTCGCGCGCACAGTCCAGACAATGCTGCCCTACCGAATAAAATTCGGAGAAATGCCCGTTTGCACGCCCGATTCTTGCCAGGGCATGGGCAATATCCCGCACATCAATGGCATCCGCATCGGGAGCCATTGGCGAGAACTGATGGCCGCTATAGGTTGTAATATAGTCTCTGCGTCTCATAGCTGTTCAACCTTCTTATTGTTTCTCTAATCTCAAAATTACTCTTTCGCACATAGATTTTTCATATGCTTTAACTTTCAGTATACGCATTTTCTGCCTGTTTTGCAAGACTAATTACTGCCTTGCCCGCACCAGCTCAATGGCTTCTTTGCCTGTCATGGAATCAATGGTCAGTTCCACCATGCAAAGACGGCTGAATTCTTTTTCTATTTCCTGCAGTCGCCCTTCTTTTAAATCGGGCATATATTTTTCCGCCAGCCATTCAATCGCTGTACGTTTTTCTGCATCGTTTTCCAGAATCCGCGCATGGCCAAATACAATCACACTCTGAAAATAGGTGGTGAATTCCTCCGGCACGATGGTATCCTGGGCAACAATCGTAAACGATACCTTATTGTTTTTACGGATAGCATCAATTTTATGGCCGCTCTGCGCACTATGAAAATACAATTTTCCATCCGCGTACACATAACTCAGCGGCACACCGTATGGATATCCGTCGTCGCCATATACGGATAACACACCCGATGTCTGTTTCTTTAATATAACCTCGCATTCCTCCTGCGATAATAACTGTCTGATTCGACGCATTTCGCGCATATAATCGCCTCCATGATCGTTCTTCTTTGTTCTAATTTTATTCAGATACAAAAAAATTCAAAATGTTTCACGTGAAACATTTTGAATTTATTATAGCATATCTTTTATTCGATTGTAAAATCAGCACGAAGTTCAACTGGTTCCGTTTCATATCCATCCGGTCTGCCGAAACGGACTTCTTTTGTGATACGATATGTGCCGGCATCCAGCGGTTCTTCAAAGCGGTATTCCAGCGTTTTCTGCGTTCCGGCAGGCAATGTGTAAAGAGGCATAATAAATACCGTATCCTGATTGATCCATTCCCAGCCGCCTATTTCATTCTCCCGATACAGCTTAAACGGCTCGCCGTAATGCAGTTCCTCATCACCTGCATTCACCAGCTCTACGATAACGCCATCCGGCTGCCCTCCTGCAACCGTCACACGCAGAAAAGCCTTCGCCGATTCATCCATACACAGTAACCCCGGCGCTATCCGGGCCGGTTCATAATAAGGCTGTCCTGCAATCTGCTCCCCGCAAATGGTTTCAATGGGTGAGAGTACCTCCCAGTCAGAGCCGATGTACTGCACAATCACATTTTTATACAAAAAGAAATGCGGCGCATCCACCCAGCTGATTTGCACACTATGCCCCACACTCAATCCTTCGCGGTAATCCATACCACAGCCGTCTGCATGGATGCATTTTGCTTCTTTGCATGCTTCATCCGCATTTTGATAGACATAGACTATCACATTTGTCTCCGGATTATGATTTAAAATCAGCCGGTATCGCTCCCCGTGCAGGAATTCATTATTTTCTTCCGGCTCTTCAATCGATACTGCAAACCCGTTTTCCTGCAATGCCGAAGCAATTTCATCCACCGGAGCCAAATCCATCGGCTGCAGCGAAACTGCAAATACAAGAGCCAGAACCACTGCAAGCAATATGGTAAAAAACTCTTTCATCCGTCCACATCCTCTCATAATCTGATAACTTATAGACGAATGAATTGGCAAAAAGTTGCTCGTTACAGAAACATCCGCGCTCTGTTTTCCGGTGTATCATCTAATTTAAAATCAAAAAAGCGGTCGGGATGATAATACAGCGTGCCGGTTGTATTGTCCCAGTATTTTGCATACTCGTAGTCCGATACCTCCAGTTCAATCCGTTCACCATTGTCCAGTTCAAATAAAATGGTCTGATAATCCAAATAGCGGCTTCGATGTCCGTTAACCAGTCGAGGTACGGAACTCAGACTGATAATTTTGGCGTGCGCCTCTAACGGCGGCTCGTTGCTCTGATAACCGGTATCATTCAGAATTTCCAGCAGCTTTTCTTTATTTTCGCCGGCAAACTGTTTCACAAGACCGGCTGCCAGAATGATTGCAATAACAGCTAAAATGATAATGATTGTTTTTGTCATAGTCTATTTCTCCTTATTTTCTTGAAAAAACATATAAAACCAGCCCCCTTGTGTTTTGTCAGGAACAAAGTTAAGAAACCGATTCGGTTCAAGATAATATAAAACACCGACAGCACCTATATTCATTGCAAAAGAATCACTTGGAGGAACAAAAAACTTCAATCGTCTGCCGTCTTCCAGCTTAAAAACAATGCCATCATATTGCGCATACGGGCTCGGTATATATGGCGATGAATCAGGTTCAAATATATCTACAACTTTGGCTCGTATCTGAATTGCGTCATCAGGTATTTCATAGCCGGTATCATTCAAAAATTCCTGCACTGCTTCTTTTTTGTCAAGT